>NZ_JBHVFF010000066.1:0-31360 GCF_042801895.1 Streptomyces sp. NPDC057543
GTCCCTTGATTCGCAGGCCGTTTACTGTGCGGCGGAAGGGATTCGAACCCTCAAGCCGTTTCACGGGCCACAGATCCTAAGTCTGCTGTGTCGCCATTGCACCACCGCCGCCAGCCGTCAGCCATGTTACCGGGGCGTGTCCGAGGGCCGACATGTGCGGGGTCAGAACTTCGGGTCCGGTGTCTGGGATGCGACCAGTTCTGCTGCCTCTTCGGGCGTCCCCACCGACGGCGGGGAACCGGCCAGGGGCTGTTGGGCGGTCTCCTTCATGCAGGCCACGGCGATCGCACCGACCAGGGCAGCCGCCATCGCGTAGTAGGCCGGCATCAGTTGGGTGCCGGTCCAGCTGATCAGGGCCGTGATCACCAGGGGGGTCGTACCGCCGAAGAGGGAGGCCGAGAGGTTGTAGCCCACCGAGAGGGAGCTGTAGCGGACGTGGGTGGGGAAGAGGGCCGGGAGGGCGGCGGACATGGTGCCGAGCATGCAGACCAGGGAGAGGCCCAGCATCAGCATGCCGGTCGTGACGGCGGGGATGCCGCCCTGCCGGATGAGGAGGAAGGCGGGGAGGGAGAGGAAGAAGAAGCCGAGCATGCCGGTCATCAGGAGCGGCTTGCGGCCGAAGCGGTCGGAGAGTTTGCCGACCTGGCTGATGATCAGCATCAGGAAGACCATGACGGCGAGCAGGATGAGCAGGCCGTGGGTCTCGCTGTAGCCGAGTTCGTCGGAGAGGTAGGTCGGCATGTACGACAGCAGCATGTAGTCGGTGATGTTGTACGCGCCGACCAGGCAGATGCAGAGGATCAGGGACGGCCAGTACTGCCGGAAGATTCTGGCGAGGTCTCCCTTGGCGGTGGTCTCGACGCCGTCGGCGGCCTCCGTCGCGTGGGAGGTGCCGCCCTCCAGTTTCTGGAACGCGGGGGTCTCGTCCAGGCGCAGTCGGAGGTAGAGGCCGACCAGGCCGAGGGGGCCCGCGACGAGGAACGGGATGCGCCAGCCCCAGGCTTCCATCTGGCCGGAGTCGAGCATCGCGGTCAGCGCGGTGACGAGTCCGGCGGCGCCGACGTAGCCGGCCAGGGTGCCGAATTCGAGGAAGCTGCCGAAGTAGCCCCGGCGTTTGTCGGGGGCGTATTCGGCGATGAAGGTGGAGGCGCCGCCGTACTCGCCGCCGGTGGAGAAGCCCTGGACCAGGCGGAAGAAGATCAGCAGGGTGGGGGCCCACAGGCCGATGGAGTCGTGGGAGGGGATGACTCCGATCGCGAAGGTGCCGACGGCCATCATGATCATGGTGAGGGCGAGGACCTTCTTGCGGCCGATCTTGTCGCCCATGGGGCCGAAGAACATTCCGCCGAGGGGGCGTACGAGGAAGGCGACGGCGAAGGTCGCGAAGGAGGAGAGGAGCTGGGTGGTGTCGTTCCCCGACGGGAAGAAGACATGGCCCAGGGTGGCGGCCAGGTAGGAGTAGATCCCGAAGTCGAACCACTCCATGGCGTTGCCGAGCGATGCGGCCTTCACCGCCCGCTTGACCGCCCGGTCGTCGGTGACCGTGATGTCCGACCGGCGCAGCTTCGGGTTCTTGCGTTGGCGGATGGCGCGGAAGAGGGTCGGGTGGCGTTTGACCGCTTCCGGGCCGGCCGCCTGATGGGGGTTGGTGGCCGCCATGGCCGGGTCCTTTCCTCGGGTGGGTGCTCCAGGAAGGGCTTCTGTGCGGTCATGGCGGTCGCAAACCGGTTCGGTGGCCGAATGGGATGTCCCTCACATCTTCAGTTGTGCGGGGCAGCGCCGACGGGCCGGGTTCAGATCCCGAGGTCCTTGATGATCTTGGCTACGTGGCCGGTGGCCTTGACGTTGTAGAGGGCTCGCTCGACCTTGCCGTCCTCGTCCACGACGATCGTGGAGCGGATGACGCCCGTCACCGTTTTGCCGTAGAGCTTCTTCTCGCCGAAGGCGCCGTATGCCTCCAGGGTCTCTTTGGAGGGGTCGCCGACCAGGGTGACCTCGAGGTTTTCCTTTTCGCGGAACTTGGCGAGCTTCTCGGGCTTGTCGGGGGAGACGCCGATGACGTCGTATCCGGCGCCCGCGAGGAGTTCCAGGTTGTCGGTGAAGTCGCAGGCCTGCTTGGTGCAGCCGGGGGTGAGGGCGGCCGGGTAGAAGTAGACGATGACCTTGCGGCCCTTGTGGTCGGCGAGCGAGATGTCGTTGCCGTCGGCGTCGGGGAGGGTGAAGGCGGGGGCGGTGTCGCCGGGCTGGAGTCGCTCGCTCATGGTTCTCCTCAGTTGGACACGTGGGGTGTACGGGACCGAGCGTAATAGGGGTGCCGCCGGGTGCGTGGGCGGTGGAGCTGACAGACTGTCGATGAAGGTTTACCGGACGAGGACCACGGAGGCGGCGCAGTGTCGGATGCCAGGACCCCTGCGCAGATCGAGGCGGACATCATCAGCAGGCGTGAGCAGCTTGCGGTGGTGCTCGATGAGATCGGGGTGCGGGTGCACCCGAAGACGATCATGGGTGATGCGAAGGCCAAGGCTGCCGAGGCCGTGGACCGGACGGCCGGGCGGGCTTTTGTCGCGGTGAACCGGGCGGTGTCGGATGTGAAGCTGCGGTTCGTGTCCGAGGACGGTTCTCCGCGTCTGGAGCGGGTGGTTCCGGTGGCGTTGCTCGCGGTGGGTGTCGTGGGTCTGCTGACGGTGTCGAAGCGGCGCCGGAAGAAGTGATGGTGCGGGCCGTGTGCTCCGGAGGTGTGTACCCCGGAGGCGTGTGGAGTCGCGGTGGGCAGGTAGGTTGCGGGGCGTGAGCGAGAACACCGACGACAAGCTGCCCATCCGCATGTTGCATGACCGCGTGCTGGTCCGGTCCGATACGCCTGAGGGCGAGCGGCGTTCCGGTGGCGGCATCCTGATTCCGGCGACGGCTGCGGTCGGTCGTCGGCTGGCCTGGGCCGTGGTGGTCGCGGTGGGTCAGAACGTGCGGACGGTGGAGCCGGGTGACCGTGTGCTGTACGACCCCGAGGACCGTGCGGAGGTCGAGGTGCGCGGTGTGGCGTATGTGCTGATGCGTGAGCGGGATCTGCACGCGGTGGCGGCGGACCGGTTCGAGGGGTCGGTGGATTCCACCGGTCTGTATCTGTGATCCGCATCCGTGACCGGTTTCTGTGACCGGTTTCTGTAGTCGGCGGTAGCGACAGCAGCAGTGGTGAGTGGCCTGGTGACCGATGTCACCAGGCCCTTTGCTTGTTCTTTGCTACGGTGGGCTGACCCCCGACGAGACGCGCCGTACCGGGTTTTGCAAAGACGACGCACCGTGTTTTCCGTGTTCTGTCTCGTCGGAGGTGCCGTCATGGCGTGGGTTCTGCTGATTGTCGCCGGTCTGCTGGAAGTGGGCTGGTCGATAGGGATGAAGTACACCGAGGGGTTCACCCGGCTGTGGCCGAGTGTGTTCACGGGTGTCGGGATCGTGGCGAGCATGATGTTGCTGTCCCAGGCGGCGAAGACGCTGCCGATCGGGACGGCGTACGGGGTGTGGGTCGGTATCGGTGCGGCGGGGGCGGCGGTCCTCGGCATGGTGGTGCTGAACGAGCCGGTGACCGCTGCCCGGATCTTCTTCGTCTGTCTGTTGCTGGTGGCTGTCGTGGGGCTGAAGGCGACCTCGGGTCACTAACGCGGGCCCGGGGGAACTGTGGGAGCCGTGGGCGCCGTGGAAGCCGTGGAAGCCGAGGGCGCCGTGGGAGCCGAGGGCGCCGTGGGAACTAAGGGAGCCGAGGGAGCCGAGGGGGCCGTGGGAGCCGTGGGAGCCGTGGGCGGCGGGGACGGCGCGGGGGCCGGGGTGCCTCGGGCGCCCGGGAGGAAGTCGTAGCGGTCCCAGCCGCCGTTGTCTTCGCGGCGAGGGCCGCCGTTGTCGCCGCCGTTGTCCGGTCCGCCGTTCTGCGGTCCACCGCCGGTCAGGTCGCCCATATCCGTGCCGCCGGTGATGTCTTCGCCGCCTCCGGGGCTCGGCGGGCTGCCGGGTGCGATGCTTTCGGAACTGCTCGGCGGCGTGCCGGAGGGCGGCTCCGACGGTGTCCAGGTTTCGCCGGGGAGGGTGCTCTCCCCGGTGGGTGAGGCGGTTTCGTCGGCGCCGCTTTCGAGGTTGAGGTCGAACTCCTCGACCGCGGTGCCGCGCAGCGCGGCTTCGGTGTACTGGGCCCAGGTCCGGGCGGGGACGTCGCCGCCGTTGACGCGGGCCAGTCCGAGTGCTCCGTAGAGGGATTTCTGTACGCCGGTGTCGGGATCCTGGCCCATGACGGCGATGACGGTGGTGAGGTCGGGGGTGTAGCCGGCGAACCAGGCTGCCTTGTCGTCCTCGGCGGTGCCGGTCTTGCCGGCGGCGGGGCGGCCGGCGCCACGGGCGGCGATGCCGGAGCCGTTCTCGACGACGCTCCGGAGGATCGCGGTGGTGGTGTCGGCGGCTTCGCGGCTGACGGCCTGCTCGGTGTTCCTGCTGGGAAGTTCGAGGTCCGTGCCGCCCTTGCTGACCTTGTCGACGAGGATGTACGCGCCGTGCCTGCCGTGGTTGGCGAGGGTGGCGTACACCTCGGTCATGTCGAGGACGCCGGCAGTGGCGACGCCGAGTGCGATGGAGGGAGAGGCGGTGAGGTCTGGGGTGTTGCGGGGGATGCCGAGGCTGACGGCGGTCTGCTCGACCTTGGCGGGGCCGACATCTTCGGCCATTTGGGCGTAGACGGCGTTGACGGACTTGTCGGTGGCTTCGCGGACGGTGATGGGTCCGTAGCTGATGTCGTCCTCGTTGGCGGGGGAGTATCCGGTGGGCCCGTTGGGGCCCTCGACCATGCGTTTGTTGGTTCCGTCGTACACGGTGTTGGGGGTGATGCGCCGGCCGTCCTGGGTGGTCGAGTCGTTGGCGACGGCGGAGGTGAAGACGAACGGTTTGAAGGTGGAGCCGACCTGGTAGTCGCGGCGGGTCGCGTTGTTCACGTACTGCTTGGTGTAGTCGACGCCGCCGTACATGGCGACGACGCGGCCGGTGCCGGGGTCGATGGAGGCGCCGCCGACGCGGACGTTGCGGTCGGCTGTGCGGTCGCCGCTCGTCTGGGACATGACGTTGTCGTCGACGGCTTTGACGAGTGCGTTCTGTTTCTTCTTCTCCAGCGTGGTGGTGATCCGGTAGCCGCCGGTGGCCAGGGTGTTCTCGTCGATGACCTTGTTGGTGGTGAGGTAGTCGTCGACGGCCTGGATGATGTAGCCGCGTTGTCCGGAGAGTCCGGTGGCCGGCTTGACCTTGCCGGGTACGGGGAACTTCATGGTGGCGCGGGTGCGGGCGCCGAGCCACTTCTTCTTGACCATGCCGTCGAGTACGTAGTTCCAGCGTGCGACGGCGTCCGCCTTGTTTCCGGGGTGGACGACGACGTCGTAGGCGCTGGGGGCGTTGAGGAGGGAGGCGAGGTAGGCGCCTTCGGCGGTGGTGATGTCGCCGATGTCCTTGCCGTAGTAGGCCTGTGCGGCGGCCTGGATGCCGTAGGCGTTGCGGCCGAAGTAGCTGGTGTTGAGGTAGCCCTCGAAGATCTGGTCCTTGGATTCCTCGCGGTTGAGTTTGACCGCGATGAAGAACTCCTTGATCTTGCGGGCGATGGTCTGTTCCTGGCCGAGGTAGTAGTTCTTGACGTACTGCTGGGTGATGGTCGAGCCGCCCTGGGTGCCCTTGCCGGTGAGGGTGTTCCAGGCGGCTCGGGTCATGGCTTTGACGTCGACCGCCCGTTCGGAGTAGAAGTCGCGGTCCTCTGCGGCGAGTACGGCGTGCTGGACGGTGAGCGGGACCTGGGAGAGTTTGACGTTCTCGCGGTTGATCTCGCCGGAGCGGGCGAGGACGCTGCCGTCCTTGTAGAGGTAGACGTTCGACTGCGCGGTGGCGGTGGCGTTGGCGGGCGGGATGTTGACGAGTTCGTACCCGGCGACGAAGCCGCCGATCAGGAGCAGGGCGAGGACGAGGACGGCGCCGAGGAGCATCCGCCAGGTGGGGACGGCGCGGCGCCAGCCGGTGCGTTTGGGCCGTCGGTGGCGCTTGGGATGCTTCGCGGTGCCGTCCTGTCGACTGCTCTGTCGACCGTCCTGTTCTCCCCTGTTGCCGCTGCTGCTGCCGTGGGCGGACGGGTCCCTGGGGTCCCAGCCCCGGGGTTCGTTCTCCCCGCCCGGCTGCTGTGGCTCGTCGCTCATGTCCGTGCAGACTCCTCGGCCGCGGTCAGTTCCCCCATAGTGCCCTTTTCTATGGAATAAGCCCCGGATCGACCGCCAAAAGCGGTCGCGGCGGCTGCGTCCGCTGGGCTAGGGTTCTGCGCTTTGGTGTCCAACGCCGTTGGGCGCCCGAGCACAGGGGGTGAATGCGGTGCGGCTGTACACGGTGGTGGCGGCGGGTGGGTTCCGGCGCTATGCCACATACCGGATGGCGACGGCGGCGGGAGTCTTCACCAACACCGTCTTCGGGTTCATCATGGCGTACGCCTACGTGGCGCTGTGGGACGAGCGTCCGCAGCTCGGCGGTTATGACATGTCCCAGGCACTCACCTATGTGTGGCTGGGGCAGGCGCTGCTGATGACCTGCGCCATGATGGGTGGCGGTTTTGAGGACGAGCTGATCGAGCGGATTCGCACCGGCGATGTCGCGGTCGACCTGTACCGCCCGGTGGACCTCCAACTGTGGTGGATGGCAGGCGACTTGGGGCGGGCCGCGTTCCATCTGCTGGGCCGCGGCATCGTGCCGATGCTGCTGGGTTCGCTCGCTTTCGATCTGGCGCTGCCCGTCTCGCCGGGGATCTGGCTGGCCTTCCTCGTCTCGGTGACGCTCGGTGTCGTGGTCAGTTTCGCGATCCGCTATCTGGTGGCGCTCTCCGCGTTCTGGCTGCTGGACGGTGCCGGGGTGTCGCAGATGACGGCCCTGGCCGGGATGTTCTTCTCCGGGATGCTGCTCCCGCTGACGCTGTTCCCCGGGGTGCTGGGTGACGTGGCGCGGGTGCTTCCGTGGTCCTCGCTGCTCCAGGTGCCGGCCGATGTGCTGCTCGGGAAGCGGACGGGCTGGGGGCTGGTGGAGGCGTATGCCTTCCAGGGTGGCTGGGCGTTGACGCTGCTGCTGGTGGGCCGGCTGGTGCAGTCGGTGGCGACGAGGAGGGTGGTGGTCCAGGGTGGCTGAGACGGCCGGTGCGGTGGAGGTGGCGGGGGCCGGGGTGACGGACGCGCCCGAGGTGGTGTTCGTCGAGCGGTCGAGGCTGGTCGAGGGAGTCCGGGCGTACGGGCTGATCGCGGCGATGTGGCTGCGTTCGACGATGGCGTACCGCGCCTCGTTCGCCATGACGGCGTTCGGGAACTTCGCGGCGACTGCCTTCGACTTCGTCGCGATTTTGCTGATGTTCTCGCACGTGGACGCGCTGGGCGGTTACACGCTGCCGGAGGTCGCGTTGCTGTACGGGGCCGCGGGCACCGCGTTCGGCCTGGCCGACCTGGTGCTGGGGTCGATGGACCGGCTGGGGCGGCGGGTGCGCGACGGCACGCTGGACACGCTGCTGGTACGTCCGGTGCCGGTGCTCGCCCAGGTCGCGGCGGACCGGTTCGCGCTGCGCAGGCTGGGGCGGATCACCCAGGGCGGGCTGGTGCTCGGGTACGCGCTGGTGACGCTGGACATCGCGTGGACGCCGCTGAAGGTGGTGATGATTCCGCTGATGCTGCTGAGCGGGGCGGCGATCTTCGCGGCGGTGTTCGTCGCCGGGGCGGCGTTCCAGTTCTTCGCCCAGGACGCCTCGGAGGTGCAGAACTCGTTCACGTACGGAGGGAACACGCTGCTCCAGTACCCGCCGTCGATCTTCGCGAAGGACCTGGTGCGCGGGGTGACGTTCGTGGTGCCGCTGGCGTTCGTGAACTGGCTGCCGGCGCTGTACGTGCTGGGCCGGGACTATCCGCTGGGCCTGCCGGACTGGGTGGCGTTCCTGCCCCCGGTGGTGGCGGGCCTGTGCTGGCTGCTCGCGGGCCTGGCCTGGCGCGTGGGGCTGCGCGCGTACCGCAGCACGGGCAGTTGACGAAACACCGAAGCAGGGCAGGGCAAACACAAGGGCAGGGGCACCGGACGACATGAACACCGAGACCGACGCCGGCAGCGACGCCGGCAGCGATACCCACACGGACATCGGCAGCGACACCCACACCGTCATCGGCAGCGATACCGATACCGATGCCGGCAGCCACACCGACTTCATCGAGCTCGACCACGTCGAAAAGGTCTTCGACGTGCGTCGCAGGACCGGCTTCATGCGGGGTGAACGCCGCCAGGTGCGGGCGGTCGACTCCATCAGCTTCCGCGTCGCGCGCGGCGAGATGGTCGGCTACATCGGGCCGAACGGCGCCGGGAAGTCGACCACGATCAAGATGCTGACCGGCATCCTCACCCCGAGCGGCGGCCGGCTGCGGGTGGCGGGCATCGACCCGTCCAGGGAGCGGACGAGGCTGGCACACCGGATCGGTGTGGTGTTCGGCCAGCGCACCACGCTCTGGTGGGACCTGCCGCTGCGCGACTCCTACCGGCTGATGCACCGGATGTACCGGATTCCCGACGCCCGCTACCGCGAGAACCTGGACCGCTGCGTCGAACTCCTCGACCTGGGCGAGCTGTTGGACGTACCCGTACGACAGCTGTCGCTGGGGCAGCGGATGCGCGGGGACATCGCGGCGGCGCTGCTGCACGATCCCGAGGTGCTGTACCTGGACGAGCCCACGATCGGCCTGGACGTCGTGTCCAAGGCCAAAGTCCGGGGATTCCTGAGGGACTTGAACGCCGAGCGCGGTACGACCGTGCTGCTCACCACTCACGACCTGACGGACATCGAGCAGCTCTGCAAGCGCGTGATGGTGATCGACCACGGCCGGCTCATGTACGACGGTGCGCTCGCCGGACTGCACGAGGTGGGCGAGAGCGAACGGACGCTGGTGGTCGATCTGGAGCGTCAACTCCCGCCGATCCGGCTGGAGTCGGCCCCCTCGGTACGTACGGTGAAGGTGGAGGGACCGCGCCAGTGGCTGGCCTTCCCGGCCTCGGAGTCGGCCGCGCCGCTGGTCGCCCGGATCGCCGCTGAGTATCCCCTGGTCGACCTGTCGGTGCGGGAGCCGGACATCGAGGCCGTGATCGCGAAGATGTACGCGTCGGCCGGCGGCAGGTAGGCGGCAGGCGGATCGGTGACGGGAGCGTACGGGTTCAATAAGCTGAGCGGCATGACAAGTGACCTCCCGGACATGCGTGCTTCCGATGCCGAGCGCGAGCGAATCGCCGAGACCTTGCGCGAGGCGGTGGCCGAGGGCCGGCTGGAGATGGAAGAGTTCGAGCACCGGCTCGAAGCGGCCTACAAGGCGCGTACGCATGGGGAGTTGGAACCGCTCGTCCGTGACCTTCCGGCACCGGGCACCCACCTGGCCCCGGTGGGCCCCGCCCCGGCTCCGGCGGCGACCGGTTCGGCGGTGCGCTGGGCGGACCGTATCGGCAAGCCCGCCACGTCGCGCGGCGCGTTCGCGATCTGGGGAGGGTTCGGCCGCCGGGGAAACTGGACGGTGGGCCGGAGGTTCACCGCGTTCACGATGTGGGGCGGGGGCGAGATCGATCTGCGCGAGGCCGACTTCGAGGACCGTGAGGTGGTCATCCGCTGCTTCACGATCATGGGTGGTATGCACATCACGGTCCCGCCGGAGCTGAACGCCCAGGTCAGGGGCGTCGGCATCATGGGCGGCTTCGGTGAGCGGTCGAAGGACGAGGGGACTGTGTCCCCGGACTCCCCGCAGGTGCGGATCGTCGGCCTTGCGCTGATGGGCGGCGTCGGAGTGGAGCGCAAGCGGAGCAAGGCGCAGAAGCAGCGGCTGAGGGACGCGGAGCGGGTGCGAGAGTTGGAGGAGCGCCGGCGCGGGGGCGAGCGGGGACGGCTGGAGAAGGGCGACGGGCGCCGCGAATAGGGCGTGTGCCGGAAGCCTTTTCTGCTCGCGACGCCCAGGACGGTGCCGGTCTGCCGGCCCGTGGAGGTCAACGAGGCAGCAGACCCGGTCATCGAGCGGGGCGTCGCGGCCGTGGAGCGTCAGAGCGCGCCGGAGGCGGGCGTGTTGTCTTCCAGGGACGCCAGGTCCACCCGTGAACCCAGTCGCCGGTAGCCCGTGTCGTTCAGGTGGAGGTGGTCGCCGCAGTCGTAGGCGGGCAGCAGCCGGGTCGGGTGGAACGGGTCGCGGGCAGCCTCGTCGAAGTCGATGAACGAGTCGAAGACCCCGCCCGCCCGGATCAGCTCGTTGACCCGTTCCCGTACGGCGTTTCGCGCGGGTGTCCAGGTGTGGAACCCCTCGTACGGCATCAGCGTCGCCCCGACGACCCGCAGCCCTCGTGCGTGGGCGCGCCGGGTCAGGGAGTGCAGGGCGTCCACGATGCGCTGCGGGTCGGTTTCCTGCGGGAACTGCTGCACGTCGTTGATGCCGAGCGCGATGACGACCGTCTTCACCCCGGCGACGTCGAGCACGTCACGGTCGAAGCGGGCGCTCGCCCGTACGCCGCGGCCGTCGCGCAGGATGCGGTTGCCGGCGATGCCCGCGTTGACCACTGCGTACCGGCCGCCGAGCCGGTCGGCGAGCACGTCGGGCCAGCGGCTGTTCGCGTCGAGGGTGGAGCCGCTGCCCGCGGTGAGCGAGTCGCCGATCACGGCGATCGTTCCGGCGGCGGACCCGTTGTGCACGTCGACGGCGGTGAGGTAGCGCCAGTCGGTGGTGCGCCAGGTGCCCCGCTCGTCCTCCACGTACGACGTCTGGTGGGTGCCCGGGTGGATGGTGACGGGGCCCTGGGCGGTGGGGGTGCGCAGGGTGACGACGAGATCGGCGTCGGCGGCGACCGGGACGACGACCGGGTCGCTGACGATCTGCCCGCCCGCGGCGACGGTCACGGCGCCCGCGCCCCGGAACGTCACGGGGCGGGTGTTCACCGTGGCGTGGTCGATGACCAGCGGATTCGTACCGAAGAGGTTGGACAGGGTGATGCGGGCCGCGTCCCCGCCGATGCTCGTGTGCACGACGTTACGGATGGTGCGCCGGCTCAGGTCGTTGCTGTGGTAGGTGTCGGTCACCCCGGCGGCGGGGGCCGCCGCCCAGGTCGCGAGCCAGAGGCCGGTGGAGTGGGCCGGTGCGGCGGGCGTACGGGCGACGCCCCGCGGGTCGGGTGCGGCGATCCGCTGCGACCGGGCGCCGGGGCCGGTGAAGAGCAGCGATCCGGCGAACGCCACACCGGCGGCGAGCGCGGCGGTGCCCGCCACGAGGGCGATGTGCAGGGCGTACCCCTGGCGCCTGGGCATGGGCGGTGGTTCTCCTCGTGGTCGGTCGGGCTGATCCCATGATGAGGCAGGGCGTCGGGAACTCGACGAGCGGCCCGGGAGTAGGTCAGGTAGGCACAATGCGTACGGGACACCGGGGGCGATGCGTACGCGGACGGGTGGAGCGGATGGAACGGATCGATCGGACCGGACCCGGGGAACAGGGTGCGGGGCCGCAGGGGCGTGGCCGGGAGCGGGTGGCGGGCGCGGCCCGTCCGGTGCCCGGCGGCCGCCCGGCCCCCCTCGCCGCCTCGTTCGCGTACACCGCGGCGGACGAGGAGAAGCGGCGCGGCGTACGCAGGATGAAGACCACGGCCACGGGCCTCCTCCTGCTGGTCGCGCTGGTGTATGTCCTTGCCACCTGGGCGAAGAACGCGGGCGTGGGCGGCTGGCCGGGCTTCGTCGCCGCGGCCGCCGAGGCGGGGATGGTGGGTGCGCTGGCCGACTGGTTCGCCGTCACGGCGCTGTTCAAGCGTCCGCTCGGCCTGCCGATCCCGCACACCGCCATCATCCCCACCAAGAAGGACCAGCTCGGAGCCTCGCTGGGTTCCTTCGTCGGCGAGAATTTTCTCTCCGGCGATGTCGTACGCAGCCGCATACACGCTCTCGGCATCGGTGGCCGGGTCGGGGCCTGGCTGGCCGAGCCGGCCCACGCCGACCGGGTCACCGCGGAGCTGTCGACCGCGCTGCGCGGCGCGCTGACGGTGCTGCGGGACTCCGATGTGCAGGCCGTGGTGGGTGAGGCGATCACCCGGCGGGCCAACGCGGCGGAGATCGCTCCGGGCCTGGGCAAGATGCTGGAGAAGATCGTCGCCGACGGCGGCCACCGCAGGGTGGTGGACCTGATCTGTGTGCGCGCCCACGACTGGCTGGTGCTGCACGGCGATTCGGTGATGAACGCGGTGCAGGGCGGGGCGCCGGGCTGGACGCCGCGGTTCGTCGACAAGCGGGTGGGGGAGCGGGTCTACAAGGAGCTGCTGCGCTTCGTCACGGAGATGCGGGACATGCCGGGGCACCCGGCGCGCGCCGCGATCGACACGTTCCTGACGGACTTCGCGGCCGACCTCCAGACGGATGAGGACACCCGGGCGCGGGTGGAGCGGCTGAAGTCGGAGATCCTGGGGCGCGCCGAGGTCCAGGAGGTCATCGCTTCGGCCTGGTCGTCCGTACGCACGATGATCATCACGGCGGCGGACGACGAGCAGAGCGAGCTGCGGCTGCGGGCCCGGGCCTCGTTGCTGACGTTCGGCGCGCGGCTGGCGACGGACGGGCGGATGCAGGCCAAGCTGGAGGGCTGGCTGGAGGACGCTGCGGTCTATGTCGTCACGACGTACCGCGCGGAGATCACCTCACTGATCAGCGACACGGTCGCGGGCTGGGACGCGGCCCAGACGTCGAAGAAGATCGAGGCGCACATCGGCCGTGACCTGCAGTTCATCCGGATCAACGGCACGGTGGTGGGTGCGCTGGCGGGGCTGCTGATCTATACGGTGTCACGGGCGCTGGGGGCGTAGGGGAGCTCGGACGGCAGGGGCGGGGCTTCGGAAAGCCCCGCCCCTGTTTCGTACTCCCGCGCGTGATTCAGGCGGCCCGGCGGGTGACCGCCCACGACGCGGCGGCCACGCTTCCCGCGACGGTGAACACGGCGGGCCAGGCGCCGACCTTCTTGGCCAGCGGATGCGAGCCGGCGAACGCGGCGACATACGCGGTGGTCAGCCCGACGGCCGCGCACGGCCCGGCCTGCCGGTTCCACTGGTACGCGGCGACCGTGCCCGCGGCGGCGAGGGCGACCCCGCCCAGTGGCCGCTTCTTGGTCCATCGTGCGACGGCGTACCCGCCGACCAGTCCGCTCGCCGCCACCGCCGCTGCCGGAAGCTTCGCCATCGCAGCCACCTTCGCCTTCTTGTCCGAGTCGTCCGGGCCCGGAGCCCGGGTCTTCGAGGCTAACGCGGCGCCCGGACAAACGGTCGCCAAGGGGGTGCACATGCGTTTACCCTGGGGGTGAACGCATGTACACCCCTGCGTCGTGCTCTCGCGCGGCGCCCGCGCGCGACACCCTTGCCGCCGAGCACCGTACGGAGAGCCATGCCCGCGGACATACCCGCCCCGACCGCCGCCACGGACGAGGACCCGCACCCCCGCTTCGCCGTCGGCGTGCTGGCCTTCTGCGGCGTCGTGGTCGCGGTGATGCAGACGATCGTCGTACCCCTGCTCCCGCACATCCCGGCTCTGACCGGCGCCACCCCGGCCGCCGCCAGCTGGCTGGTCACCGTCACCCTGCTCACCGGCGCCGTGTTCACGCCCGTCCTGGGCCGGGTCGGTGACATGTACGGCAAGCGGCGGGTGCTCATCGCCTCGCTCATGGTGCTGGTGGTGGGCTCGGTGCTGTGCGCGGTCAGCTCCCACATCGGCGTGCTGATCACCGGCCGCGCCCTGCAGGGTGCGGCGCTCGCCGTCGTCCCGTTGGGCATCAGCATCCTGCGCGACGAACTCCCGCCCGAGCGGGTGCTGTCCGCCGTGGCCCTGATGAGCTCGACGCTCGGTATCGGCGCGGCGGTCGGGCTGCCGGTCGCGGCGCTCGTCGTCGAGAACTTCGACTGGCACACGATGTTCTGGGTCTCGGGCGCGATCGGCGTCATCGACATCGTGCTGGTGCTGTGGTGCGTACCGGAATCCCCGCTCCGCACCCGCGGCCGCTTCGACGTCGTCGGCGCGCTGGGACTGTCCGGGGCCCTGGTCTGTCTGCTGCTCGCGGTCACCCAGGGCGCCGACTGGGGCTGGACGTCGGCCCGTACGGTGGGTCTGCTGGTGGCCGCCGTGGTGGTGGCGCTGCTCTGGGGAGCGTACGAACTCCGCGTGCCGACGCCCATGGTCGACCTGCGGGTCTCGGCCCGCCCGGCCGTCCTGCTCACCAACGTCGCCGCCCTGCTGATCGGTTTCGCCTTCTACGCCAACTCCCTGGTCACCGCGCAGATGGTGCAGGAGCCGAAGGCGACGGGTTACGGGCTCGGCGCCTCGCTCGTCGTCAGCGGGCTGTGTCTGCTGCCGGGCGGCGTGATGATGGTGGCGCTCTCGCCGGTCTCGGCGCGGATCTCCGGAAGGTACGGTCCGAAGGTCAGCCTGGCGCTGGCGGCGGGGGTGATCGCGGCCGGATACGTGGTGCGGTACTTCACCAGCCACAGCCTGTGGCTGATCATCGCGGGTGCGACGGTCGTCGCCTCGGGCACGGCCATCGCGTATTCGGCGCTGCCCGCGCTGGTCATGCGCGGCGTGCCGGTCAGCGAGACGGGCGCGGCCAACGGTCTCAACACCTTGATGAGGTCGATCGGGCAGGCCTTCTGCAGCGCGACGGTGGCCGCGGTCCTCGCCGGCATCACGTTCGTGGCGGGCGGCAGGACGGCCCCGACGCTCCACGCCTACCAGGTGGTCTTCCTGATCGCGGCGGGCGCGGCGTTCGCGGCGCTGCTGGTCACGCTGTGCCTGCCGGGCGGCCGTAAGCCCGTGGCGGTGGGTACGGGTACGGTCGAAGGGAACAGCCGCAACGTCGCGGGCGACCGGAAGGACGGCGTGCGGACGATGCCGGTCCAGGAGATCCGGGAGACCCAGGAGGGCGCATGATCAGCGGCCAGGCCACCGTACCGGGACCGGCGCCGGCGCCAGGACCGGTGCCGGGACCGATCGCCGCCGATCCGGCCCGCGGACCGGCTGGACCGGAGCCGACCACGGCGACCGCGAGCGCCTCCGCCGCGGCCACCACGACCGGCGCGGCAACCGCCACCGCCACCTCCGACGTCGCCGATCCGGGCACGGGCCGGGACGCGATCCTGCGCGCCGCGCGCCGGGCGTTCACGCAGCGTCCGTACGCCGACGTGACCATCAGGGGCATAGCGGCCGACGCCGGAGTGAGCCCGTCCCTGGTCGTGAAGCACTTCGGCCGCAAGGAAGAACTCTTCAACACCGTCGCCGACTTCGGCCCCGCCGCCGCCGAACTCTTCGACGCCCCGCTCGACATGCTGGGCCGCCACATGGTGGTGACGCTGGTGCGCCGCCGCCGGGAACTGCAGTCCGACCCACTGCTGCGGGTCGTCTTCTCGCTCGGCAACCGCGACGAACGCTCCCTGTTGCGCGACCGTTTCCACGAACAGGTCACCGACTCCCTGGCCGCCCGCCTGCCCGGCCCCGAAGCCACCCTGCGCGCCGAACTGATCGCCGGACACCTCCTCGGCCTCGGCGCCACCCTCAGCCTCCACCGCGAGGGCGCCGGCGCGGACGCCACACCCGAACACATCGCGGACCTGTACGCGCCCGCGTTGCAGGCCCTGATCACGGGGTGAGGAACCGGCGACGCCGGGCCGGGCATGTATGGTCTGGGCCATCCGGACGAGGGGGGCCTCATGTCTATCCGCACCAATGTGCGCGCCACCGCAACGGCCATGGCCGCGGCAGCAGTTCTCGGCGCGGCCCTGGTGGGCTGCACCGGCGCGACCACGTCGCAGGGGCCGGGTGACGACGTTCCGTACGTGGCGCCGTCCGTGAACGCGTCGGCGATGGACGAGGCGGCCGAGGTCGCCGCCGCCGAGCAGAGCGCCTCGGACGCGGCGAGCGCGGACGCGGAGGCGAACGCGGCGGTCGAGGAGGCTGCCAACAGACCGGAGGCCGTACGTGACGCCTTCGCGGGCCTCCAGGCCACGTTGAACGACACCTGCGCACCGGGATCGTCGAACTGCGCCTACTTCCTGGGCCGTGTCCACGACGAACTGGTGCGCCTGGAGAAGGCGATGAAGGCGGACGGTCAGGGCCCCGCCCACTTCAAGGAGCCGCTGGCCCGGATCAGCGACCTGCGCAAGACGCTGAACGGTGACACTTCCACGGACAACCTGGAGAAGCACCGCTCCGAACTGATCGGCACCCGCGACCGCATCAACACCTGGATGCAGGGCCACCCGGAGGACTACCGCTGACACCCGCCGGACGGACGACCGGTTGAGCACCGACGGGGTGAGGGCGCCCACGCGGAGCCGGGAACTTACTCCTGCTCGGCCTCCGCGGCCCGCCCCGTCAGCAGATTCCTGACCGGCGACGACCGGGACCCGTTCCCGTCACGACACCGCCCCGGCACGAGCGGGGCGCGGCTCGTACCGGGGCGGGTGGGCGGTGCCGTCACGGGTGATGGAGCGCCCGGGAACGGCCAGAGCCGACCGCCCCGCCCTCTTCCGCAGGCAGGCCCACACGCAAGAAGTAGTCCGCCTGCCACTCCTGCGTACGGCCGGCCTGGCGATGGGTCGTCGTCACCCAGCGCGGGTAGACGCGGAAGGCGCGCTTCCCACCGGAACCGTTCCTCGACACGATGCCCTGCTCGCAGAGCACGTCCCGCGGAAACGCGAACTGCCCGAAATGGTCGGCGTCACGGGCGCTGATGACGAAGAGATCGACAGGGTCCTCGGAGTCGTAGGGCTGAATCGGCCTACCGGCGGACCGCTTCCACACCGTCATGAACCGGCCGGCCTTCGTCGGTGTCGTCCCGGCCACCCGGAACCTGACGGCGGCGCCGTCCACGGTGAAGACATGCGCCCGTACTCGGCCGGCGCTCTCCGCCTCGGGCACCGGCCGGGAGCATACGAACCCGCACGGGTCGTAGACCAGCGCCTTCGCCGCGAGAAGGTCGGCGTGCATCGGCCCGTCGCACGACCAGGGCTCGGGTGTCCGGGCCCACGAGACGTCGCCATTCATCCCGTTCTGTCATCGCGCCGAAGGTGGGCGCCGACGAGTGCATGGGGCCGCCCGCACCCGGGCTCGGGCGCCGCGGCTGACCCCGAGTCCCGCCCCACCGACGGGGCTTCGCCACACCCCGCCCCGCCCCGGCCGGTCCGCCGCCCCCTGTCGGTATGATCGGTGCGCTATTTGAACTCGTTCAAAAAGGGGGACATGTCATGCCTGAGCCAACCGTGCCCGACCCGACCGACACACCTGCCGTCGCTCTGGGACCCACCGCACTTGTCCTCGGCGCCATCTCTGCCATCTCTGCCATAGGCGCATGGGTGCCCGCGCTCGCGTTCGTCGCGTTCCCATGGACGATCCTCGCCGGAGCCCTCGCCATTACCTTCGGCGCGGCGGGCATCCACTATGTCCGCCGCGGCACGGGCCGCCTGTGGACCGCAATCGCCGGAACCGCCCTCGGCACCATCGGACTCGTCGGCAGCATCGCCCTCATCTGGGCGATCAGCGCCTGACCCCCGAGCCCCTGCCGGGAGTCGCTCGGCCCGCACGACTCCCACCGGGCGGGCCGCAACTGCGTCGCCCTCGGGAGCCCCGCGAGGCCACGGCCCGCACGGTGCGCAGCACGGTCTCGTTGGAGGAACCGCTGCGCAGACTTCCGGACAGCAGAAGGAACACACGCGGCGTCGGCATACGCGGTCAACCCGCGACGGCCAGGACCCGTTCCCGTCACGACACCACCCCGGCACGAGCGCGGCGCGGCTCGTACCGGGGCGGGCGGGTCGGGGGAGGGGATCAGCTGAAGACGACCGAGCGGAGCTTCAGCCGGCTGGAGGCGTGGCCGCCTTCGGGCCGGAGGGTGAAGTAGTCGCCCATGCAGTCGGCGCCGGTGAAGACCGTCGCGCTGGAGTCGGTGAAGTTCCACGGGGTGTGGGCCGGGTTCGACGAAGCGGGGTCGGCGACCTCGGGCAGGGTGATGCACATCCGGCTCGGCGGGTCGATGAGGAAGCCCAGCCGCGGCGAGCCGTCGAGACCGGAGTACATGTACGTGAAGTCGCCGGAGGCCGCACCGGCCGAGGTCGGCAGGGCCACGATGAGCGCGAGCGCGCCGAAGGCGGCAGCCACGGTGGAACGAAGACGCATGAAGGCACTCCTTGTGCGGGGAAGCGGAAACGGCCCAAGTGTGAGCTGCTGACCTGCGGTTACTGCCGAATGTGGGGTGCCTTCACCCGGACGGGAGCTGCCGAATCGGTTCTGCCGACGGCCATGCGGGTCATGCGTGTGACCTGCGGAGTTGACCACCGAGGGGCGGGGGCTAGGTCCGTCGGCCCCGCGACTTCGACGGCGTCATCGCCCGACTCCGTAAGGCATGGACCGGCCGCGTACCGAGGCATGGGCACGTTCTACGGTGGCCCGATGAAGACGCAGATGATTGTGCTCAACGGCGGCTCCAGCTCGGGGAAGTCCGGGATCGCCCGGTGTCTGCAGGCGGTGTTGCCGGACTCGTGGCTGACCTTCGGGGTCGACACGCTGGTCGACGCGATGCCCGCGGCCATGCGCGCCTCGGACACGGGTATCGAGTTCGCTCCCGACGGGGAGGTGACCGTGGGCCCCGAGTTCCGTGCGTTGGAGACGGCGTGGATCGAGGGCGTTGCCACAATGGCGCGGACGGGAGCCGGAATCATCGTCGACGAGGTGTTCCTCGGCGGCGCGGCCTCCCAGCAACGGTGGCAGAAGGCGCTCGGGGGGCTGCAGGTGCTGTGGGTCGGCGTCCGGTGCGAGAGCGCCGTCGCAACGGCCCGGGAGATCGCGCGAGGTGACCGGGTCCCCGGCATGGCGGCCGCACAGGCGGATGTGGTCCACCAGGGCGTGACCTACGACCTGGAGGTGGACACGACGCGGAGCGAGTCGATGGAGTGCGCGCGGATCATCGCCGCCCGCATCGAGTGACCGGGCACAGCCCACCACCCCAATGATCATTTCCGGCCACAGCACTACAGTTCGCAGGGTTCCAGCTCACCGACGACCGCGGCTGCACGGTTCAGAAGCGCCTTCGCCCCGTCCACAACAGCCTGCGCCCTGCCCGTGACGGCCTTCGCCCCCGTGACGGCCTTCGGGCCGTGACGGGGGCGATTTCGAGCGGTTGCTTCTGATGCCCTTGCGGGAGGCGTCAGTTGGCGGGTGCCTGGTAGAGGCCCCGGCCGGCGCGGTGGGCCCGGGAGGTGGCGACGAGCCGGTCGAGGGTGCTGCGTACCGTGTTGATGCTGTTGGGGGTGAGCTCACGCCCCAGCGCCTTCGTGACTTCGCGGGCGCGGACGGGGGTGTCGCCGAACGTCGCCAGCACCTTCATGGCCATCTCGGTGAGGCTGCCGCTGTCGTCGACGGCCGGTGCGGCGGGCGCCGCCTTCTTCGGCGCCTTGGCCTTGGCGGGCTTGGCGGCAGCCTTGGTGGCCTTCGTGGCCTTGGTGGCGGCAGCGGGCTTGGCTGCGGGCTTGGCGGAGGCCTTGGTGGCGGGCTTGGTGTCCTTGACGGCGACGGCCTTCTTGGCCTGGCCGCGCGTGCTCTTCGGCTTGGCCGGAGCCTGCTTGCCGGCCTTGGGCGCGGACGCCTTACGGGCGGTGCGGCGCGCCGGAGCCGCCGCCGCTGCCTGCTCCTGCGGGGCTTCTGCCTGGACGGCGGTGTCGATGGACTCCTGCGCCTGATGCGGAATCCGGGGAGCGGCAATGCTCTTCGCCCCGGCCCCGGCTTCTGCCGTGACGTCCTCAGCCTTGACGTCCCCCGTCGGGACGTCCGCGACCTCGGTGCCCTCGGCACGGATGTCCTCCGCCTCCGTGTTCGAGGAGGGAACAGGAGCGGTGGACAGTACGCGCAGAGCCGACAGCGCGGTACGCACCGACTCCAGGCGCTCGGTGACTGTCGAGAGTTCCTTTTCGAGGGTCTGCTGGTGCTGCTCCAGACGCGGAAGTTCCGCCTCCAGTACGGCAGTTGTGGCTTCGATGGTGTCGAGTGTCTTGGTCTCGGAGGTCATGTTGTCGTCCTTCTCTCCCGGTCGACCGTTGGTGACCGATGTGTTGCAGCGTAAGGGGCGTTGTGTTGTGGCCGGAAATCGACGCTTCGGCGCGACTGTCCCGGAGCCGCTTTTCGCATGGACGGCCAGTCTCCTGAAACACCCCGCCGGGCGTCCCGCGGACCGGTCGCGAGCCACTCGTTCGGCCCCTGCTGTCCATCGCCGCCCTCAGCCGCCGCTCTCCCCGGCACCCCACGCGAGGCGGCCTCCGCCACACGCGCCGTTGTGCCGGCACCGTCCAGAGCCTCGCGAGTGATGTCCGCGTGCCCACCGTTGTGCGTGACTTCACCTATGGACAGACAGCGGAACACGGCTCAGGGCTGCGACCAGCCGGGATAGAGCAGATTCACACGAACGTGGTTGTCGAAGCGGTCAAGTCCGAAGAAGCGCTGGTCCATGACGATGGCGTCCTTCATCGACGCGTCGTCCAGCACGGCGAAGGTGTAGTAGCCCGCCTCCGCCGCCGTCGCGGCCGCAGTCGAGCGGTCGCACGATCGCGACTGTCTGACCAGGCATCAAGAGCCGGGCTGCCCGGCACTCTTGCGCCGCGGCCATCCGGAGGGCGCTGTTCCCAATCGTTATGTTGGACTAATGGGGCAAGTGGTGCACCATGTGACGCAAGTGGTCAGAGGTGCATTGACGGGGCGCGCCCAGTCGCAGGAAGCTGATCGATCAACCCCCCACGGCAGCCCTTTCAATCAACCGTTGGATTGCCCATGCGCACAGTTGCTTCCGCAGGCACGCTCACGGCCGCCGTCACCGCGGCCCTGCTGCTTGCCCCTACGGCGTACGCCACCGCACCCGGCGACAACGGCACCGTGAAGATCCACGATGCCGCGACCGGTGAGGAGCTTCGTAAGAACGAGCCTCACGTGTGCACCTTCTATCTCGACGCCTTCGGTTTCGATGCCGGCCAGAACGTCGACTGGCGCATCGAAGCCTGGGCCCCGACCGCCCACGTCAAGGGCGAGACCGTGAAAACCGGTTCGCTGAAGCTCGACGGCAAGGGGCACCTCCGTTCGGAGGACCAGTCCCTGCCCGACGGCCACTACAAGCTGTTCTGGAACTTCGACGGCGAGCACGGCAAGGCCAAGCACAAGGTCTTCTGGGTCGACTGCAATGACGACTCGAAGCCGGGCGGCGGCAAGCCGGGCGATGACAAGCCGGGTGGTGACAAGCCGGGCGGCGACAAGCCCGGTGAGGCCACCCCGTCGGAGTCCGTCACCGAGCCGGGCTCCGTCACCCCGTCCACCCCGTCCACCCCGTCCAACCCGGCGCAGCCGAGCGAGGCGCCCGCCTCGTCCGCTCCCGAGGGCACCACTGAGACGCCTTCGGCTGCGGCTTCGGCCTCCGCCCCCTCCTCGTCGTCACCGTCCGCACACAGTGAGGGCGACCTCGCCCAGACCGGTAACGGTGCGCCCGTCGGCCTGCTGTCCGCAGCGGCTGCCGCGCTCGTCGCGGCCGGTGGCTTCCTGGTGATCCGCCGCCGCAAGGCACAGCAGCACTGACACACCGGTGCCCCCGTGCTCCGCGGTCACGAGCACGGGGGCACCGTCGTGTGCTGGATCGCCCCGGCCCCGGCCGGCGCGGTGGCCCGGCCGTCTCAGGCTCGAACCTCTCCGAGTGTCCCTACGTCCGGATCGGTGAGCGCCGCCTGTCGGCCTCCGACACCGTCCAGGGCCAGCCGCAGAGCTATGACGATCAGCGCGGCAACGGCGAATCCCGTCCCCGCCCAGGCGAGTTGACGGGCGCCGTACGTGGCCAGGACCCAGCCGCCGACCGCGGTTCCGACGGTGATGCCGAGGTTCGAGAACGAGATGAAGAGGCTGTTGCCGAACTCGGGCGCGTCGACGGCGTCCTGCCCCAGCCAGCTCTGGCTCACGACGAGCCCGCCCGAGTGCACGGCCCCCCAGACCAGCACCGCCACGACCATCGGCGCGAACAGCGGGCCCACGGCGTACAGGAGCACGTACACCAGCAGGCACAGCACCGGGTAGGCGACCACCGTTCGAATCAGGTTGCGCCGCAACAGCCCACCGAAGGCGAAGTTCCCAAGGATCATCACCATGCCGAACGCCATCAGCATGGCGCTGACCCAGGTTCCGTCCATGTGCGTGACCTGGCCCAGGTACTCGGCGAAGTAGCCGTAGACCGAGAACATCGCCGCGAAGACGAGGACGACCGACGCGATGGTCAGCCACAACCGGGAGCGCTTCAGAACACTCAACTGGGCACCGTAGGAAACCCGTTGACCGACCGGCATCGGCGGGACGAACCGCAGGATGCCGAGGAACGCGATCAGGTTGACGAGCGCGCCGAACCAGAACGCCGACGCCAAGGACACATGCTCGGCGAGGTACGAGGTCAGCGGCACCCCGAAGGCGAAGCCGACGGTGACTCCGCCGAACACGGTGGTCGTGGCCCGGGTGGCGTCCTCGGCGGGCACCAGCCGTGCGGCGGTCGCGAGCGCGACGGCGAAGAACACGGGATGGAAGAGTGCGGGAACGACGCGGAAGGCGAGCATCACCTCGTACCGCGTGGTGAGTGCGTAGACGGCGTTGGACACGGCGAACACCGCGATCGCGGCAGCAAGTATCTTCTTGCGGTCGATGCCGGAGGCGAGCAGCGTGGTGAACGGCCCGGACACGGCGATGACCAGGGCAAACACTCCGACGAGCCAGCCCGCGGTGGACGGCTGGACACCGAGCTCGGCCGAAACCTGGGGGAGTACGCCGACCATGCCCATCTCGGTGGTGATGATCCCGAACACGCCCAGGGCGAGCACCAGGACGGTGAGGGATGCCTTTCGCATGGGAACCTTTCATCAAATCTAGAAAAGTAGATGCATAAAACGGGGAAGCGGAAGAAGCTAGAAGCGGAAGAAACTGCGGAAGGGCTCAGGCGTGGGATCCGGGCAGGCCGGGCGGGCTACAGATCGTCGCGGACGTGTGCGGCGAACTCCGCGATCGCCGGCTCATTGCGCCGGTAGTACGTCCACTTGCCGATGCGTTCCGAGGTGAGCAGCCCCGCGTCCTTCAGGGTCTGCAGGTAACCGGACACCACCGACTGTGCCAGCCCGGAACGCTTCTGGATGTCGCCGACGCACACTCCGATGTGGAAGCCGAGTCCCTGCTGTCGGTAGGAGTCCTCGTCGAAGTACTTCTCCGGCTCCCTCAGCCACTGCATGAACTGCAGGCGCGCGGGGTTGGCGAGCGCCTTGTGTGCGGCCAGGGGGTCCACGGGTCCACCTCTCCATGCTCTCTATGTCCTCCAGGGGACGCATCTAGCTTTCGCGATATGTAGTGGCAAGTCAAATCGCGCCGCCCGGGTGCTGGGGTTGTGCAACTGAATTCCCCCGACGCAACCACGACCGCGAGGTCTCGCGGTGCTCCGTCCTGGAGGAGCGCCGGGTCCGCAACGTCTCCGCGCCCGGACGGGAATCGTCCGGCGCCTGGTGAACACCCCCACCGGACCACTCGCGCTCGAAGCCGCGGGCACGATCGACGTACCGCCGACGACCACCGGCACGGCTCACTCTGGCTCGCCCGACGGTGCGAAGTCCCGTTCGCGTGGTGGGAGATGGGGGTGATGCGGTACGGTGACGGAATCATCACGCTCTGTGTGTTCACGCGCACACAGGGCGGCCCCCGGCGGTGCGGCAAACACCATCCGAGGGCCTACACCACCAGTGGAACCAGAGGCCACCGGAAATGCTGCGTCATGCTATCGCGCCGTCTGCGCGCTTCACGAAGGCATCGCACGATGTCGTACGCCACCCGCGTCTGAGCAGTGACGCGAAGATCCTGCTCCTGTACGTCCAGGGCCTGCCCGACGATGCCACGTACAAGCCGTTGAGTGAACTCGCCCGCAAGCTGGGCATCAAGGGCCGCGCGTACCAGAAGGCGAAGTCACAGCTCGTCGAGCACGGGTACGTGCACGAGTGGCGGAGCCAGGGGGAGGGCGGCCGCTGGCTGACCGAGCAGCTGGTCGCGAACAACCCCCTGACGAGTGAGCAGGCACGACACCTGCGAGGGGCCCCACCCGTGCCCGTACCCAAGCCCGCACTCGTACCCGTGCCCGCACCGGTACTCGTGCCTGCACCCGCGATCGGGCCGCCGAGTACGCACTTCCCGACGGTCGGCGAACCGGCTCCTCGGACGGTCGGTGGCTATAAACCCGCAGAAGACCACAGTGATAAGACCACTCCCCACCCACCCCCCGAACCCGAGCCGACGCTCAAGCCCACCCCGGAACCGGCACCCGAACCGACCCCATCAACTCCAACGCCACCGGATCCGACACCGCTCCCCTCCCAACTCGCCGCAGCGGAACGGGTCCTGCTCTCCCTGCGTCACTCCCGCCGCGAACTCCACCTGGGATTACGCGAAGCCCGCGCCCTCGCCGTGGAGGCCGTCAAATGGCTGGAGCGCGGCGTGAGCGAATCCGACCTGCGCCACGCCCTGCTCGCCGAACGCCCCGACAACGGCGTCCGCTCAGCCGTCGGCTTCCTGCGCTACCGCCTCATCCAGAAACTCCCCGAACCCCCGGTCCAGCACCAGCCCTACGAACGTCCACCCCTGCCCGAACTCTCCGAATGCACCGGCCCCGGCGACCCCCACGTCTTCCGCCCCCTGCACGGCGAATCCGAATGCACCTCCTGCCGCCACGCCGCCGCCCACCCCGAAACCGAACCCATCTCCTGGCGCGAACGCATCGCCCGAATCAACGGCACACCAACACCTCTGCCGGCCCAGGCCTGACCCGCGTGGTCGCTTCTTGCCGCAAGCACGGGTGACGGAGGCCGATGCCACGTATTCTTCGAGCTCGAACCGAGCTCCGGTCCAGCAGCAACGCAGAGGGATCTGCTACCGAGCCGGAGAGGCCACAGCGGGCTCCGGGTACAAGCAGCGCAATCGGGCATGACCGTCTGTGCGGCTCTGCCTTCGGCCGACGGATTGAGGGGGCAAAGCGTGCGCGATCCGGCAACGGCTCTCCGCGCTGATCGAGCTGGGGCATACCGGCCTGCTCCACTTCGCCTGCCACAACTCCTTCACGGACAAGGGCTCCAGCGTCACCATGGCGGATGCCCCGTTCGACCCCATTGACTTGAGCAAGGCCGCCGAATCCGGATCACTGCGCGACGGCCGGCCTCTGGTGTTCTTCGACGCCTGCCGCAGCGCGGGGGAAAACCCGTGGTTCGGCTCCACACTCGGCTGGGCCCCGCAGTTCCTGCGGGCCGGTGCCGGAGCCTTCGTCGGCACTCTTTGGCCCGTACGTTCAGACTCCGCGCTCGCCTTCGCGAAGGCGTTCTATCAGCACCTCGTCACGGACCAAAAGTCGCTCGGCGAAGCCTCTCTGGCGGCTCGCCGCGCCATCCGCGAAGGAAGCGGAGACCCGACGCGACTCGCCTACGCCTGTACGGCAGCCCGTCGGCTCGTACCACGGTGGGCTGACCCTCGCGGCGGGGCCACCGTCCGGTGGAGCTTCCCGCGCTCCACCGCCACCCCCGGTTGACTCCGGAATGCCTTACGGGCAACCAGCATTTCCCCTCTTCGGGGTATGTCGCAGGCCCTGTACGAAGTCGGCCCAGGTGCTTGGCCGGACGGCTGCTCGGGCTCCTCGGGCCGCTTCGAGTCGCGTACGCCGGTGGCGGAGACCAGGTCGGCCACCACGACGCACTCGGTCCCGCTGCCGCCGGTGCAAGACGACCTGAACCAGTGCAGGTGTTCGTGATCCATCACATTTCTGCGGGCCGCGCGAGGTCGGCCACCGCAAGCAAGCACCGCGACAGGAAGGCAGGGCGGACACCGTTCGTCGCAGATTAAAGACCGCTCATCGACTGCGGCGTCCCTCGCTCATTGCCCCTGAACCAGGTTGATCGCCAACCTCGAACACCAGCCACCCCCGCAATAAGGAGGAGAACATGGACGACTCACGTGACGTGACCGCCGTGAACCGAGCGCCACTCGGGCGACGCACCTTCCTTGGCGGAGTCGGCATCGCCGCCCTCGGCGCCACAGGCCTCGGAGGCATCAGCCTGTTCACCGGCGCCACCCTGAGCCCGGCGGCGGCCGTCACCGCGGTGCCGGAGGGGGACAAGGACCCGCTCAACCTGCTCCAGCGGATGCTGTCCTACGACACACAAAACTACGGCAAGGGCGCGAACACGCGCCCGCACGCGGAGATGCTCAAGGCGGTGTGGGAGAACGCCGGGGTGCCCACGGAGATCATCGACACTCCTCAGCCGGACAACGTGCACCTGATCGCGCGGATCCCCGGGACAAGTTCCGCTGCGCCGCTGCTGATGCTCGGCCACTCCGACGTGGTGCCGGTCGAACGGGAGGCATGGTCCGTCGATCCGTTCTCCGGCACGGTGCGCAACGGGGAGGTGTACGGCCGCGGCGCCCTCGACATGAAGGGTGCGAACTCGGCGACGATCAGTGCTCTGCTGCGGCACATCTCCGAGGGGTCCCGGTTCGAGCGCGACATCATCGTGCTCACCGACTGTGACGAGGAGGCCGGCTCGTTCGGGTCGGGTTGGCTTGCGGCCAACCACTGGAACAAGGTGGACGCGGGCATGGTCCTCACCGAGGGCGGCTGGTTCCTGGCGCAGAAGGACAAGACCACCCCGATGCTGATCACTGCCACCCGGCAGGACAAGGTCTACTTCAACCTGGACCTGACCGCCGGCGGTACCGCCACGCACTCCTCCAAGCCCAACCCCGAATCCGCGATCGTGACTTTGTCCCGGGCGGTCGCCGAACTCGGCAGTTGGCTCGCGCCGGTGCACCTCACCGAGGTGACGCGCGAGTACTTCGCGGCGCTGGCAAAGGCAACCGACGACGCGGAGTTCGCCCGCGCGGTCAGGCTCATGCTCTCCGCACGCAGCCAGAACGCACGGGAACGGGCCGCGGGTGTCGTTGTGTCGAAGTCCTCCTACCCGTGGCTGCACCGTGCCCTGCTCCGGACCACGCACGCGTTTGTCATCGAGGACTCCGGCTACAAGGAGAACGTGATCCCGTCCTCGGCTCATGTCCGGCTCAACTGCCGTGGCATCCCCGGTGGTCAGAAGCCCCGCGAGTTCCTCGCCCAGGTCCGCGAGATGACGGCCCGCCGCGGCATCCAGGTGACACTCGCCGCCCCGGAGGGCAAGACCGAGGCGCAGTACCTCGACGAGCTCGACGAGAGGTGGGCGACGTCACCGGCCGGCATCGACACGCCACTGTTCCGCGCTCTCGCCGGCGCCGCGAGCGACACCTACCCCAACGCGGTGTTCGCGCCGGCCCTGTTCGAAGCAGGTACCAGCCTGGCGCCGTGGCGCGAGCGCGGCATCCCCGGATACGGGGTCTACCCCTACGTACTCGACAACGACCAGCTCGTCACGATGCACGGAAACGACGAACGGATCTACGTCGAGGCGCTGCGGCAGGGGACCGCGTTCATGTACGGGATGTTCTCCCGCTTCCTCCGCTGACGGTCCGGTCACCAACGGGCATGCCCCTGCAGCCGAGCGGATCCCTTCAGCGGCCCCCGTGCTCGACATGCAGGACGACCTTCCCGCGCGGGTGCTCCGCCGCGAGGGCCTCGTAGGCCGCTCGCGTCTCGGTGATCGGTACGACGCGGTCCACCACCGGCCTGAGCTTGCCGGCGTCGATCAGTTCGCTGATGGCCGTGAGCCCGGGCCGGTCGGGTTCGACGATGAAAAACAGGCCCCGTGCACCACGGGCGGCGGCCTTCTCCTGGTCTGGCGGCTGCACGATGCTGACCACGATTCCTCCTGGGCGCACGACTGCCCAGGAGCGGTCCAGCGTCTCGCCGCCGACCAGATCGAGCACGACATCGACGTCGTGCACCAGGTCTTCGAAGTGTTCGTTCCGGTAATCGATGACCTGCTGTGCGCCGAGGCCGGTGACGAAGTCCTTGTCCCTTGCCGACGCGGTGGCTGTCACCCGCGCTCCGAGTGCCGCGGCGATCTGCACGGCGAAGGTGCCGACGCCCCCGGCGCCGCCGTGGATCAGGATGCGTTGTCCCCGTTGCAGTGCGGCATGGTCGACGAGCGCCTGCCACACAGTGAGAGCGGCGAGCGGGACGGCCGCCGCCTGGTCGTGGTTCAGCGTGGCCGGCTTGGCGGCGAGCATGTCGGCGGGGACGGTGACGTACTCGGCGGCCGCGCCGTCGCGCGTGAACGGGATCAGCCCGTAGACCTCGTCGCCGGTCCCGAGGTCGGTCACTCCGCTGCCCAAGGCGGCCACGACGCCCGAGACCTCGTGCGAGGGGACGGTCGGCGTACGGTCCCTGCCCGTTCCGTCGAAGCTGTCGGTCCAGGTGGTGTCCCAGTCGAGTTCACCAGCTGTGATGGAGGCGGCGCACACGGCGACGAGCACCTCACCCGCCGCCGGCTCGGGGCGCGGTGCGGACTCGTACGCGTAGCGTTCGGGGCCGCCCCGCTCGTGGGCACGTACGGCATGCATCGTGGCGCTCATGAGGGATCACTCCCGATTCACATCACACGGCTCCCCGACCGAATCTACTCGGATGGCCGATGGCTCGCATACGCGAGAACGCCCGCGGGGCGGGCAGGCGCGGGCCACCCCTTGATCGCAGGGGGCGGTGTCCCCGACGGTCTGTTGGACCGGGCGCGGATGCACTTCGAGGCAGAGGCCCAGGCGAGAAGCACCTGTTCCGCCCCTTGGCCGACGAGACGGAATGCGCCCCCGTGCCGCAGGTCCGCAGTGCGCGCGACCTCCAGCGGCGCCCCCGCGCCGGAGCCCGACCGCGTCCCGTGGCGGGAACGGATCGCGAGGATCAACGGGACGCTCGCGGCTCGACCGGGTGAGGGCTGATCCCGTAGGCGACGGGGACTGTGACGTGGAAAGCTCGCCGAGCGACCAGGGCAAGCGACGTACAAACGCGTCGAAATCTCCTGTGTCCGCTGCGCCCATCGTGGCTCTGGCTGAAAGCTCCTGCCCCACACAGGTTCGGAGTGCTTCAATGGCTCGCGACAGGACGGTATTCGTTCAGCAGGGGGCGAACGAGGATGCGGAAATCGTACCACGCGGCACATATCTACATGATCCTGGGACTGATCTCCGGGCTGTACTACCGAGAGTTCACCAAGGCCCATCATTTCGACGGCGACACCCAACTGGCCGTCATACATACCCACTTGCTGGCTCTGGGTATGTTGGGTTTCCTCATCGTTCTCGCCCTCGACAAGCAGTTCCAGCTGTCCGGGACGAAACTCTTCACCTCCTTCTTCTGGTTCTACAACGTGGGCATCGCGATCACCGTTGTCATGATGTTCGTTCACGGCACCGAGACCGTGCTCGGAAGCAAGGTCCCCGAGGCCGTGCCGTGGATTGCAGGCCTCGGCCACACTTTGCTCACGGTCGGGCTCGTCCTGCTGTTCATCCTGCTCGGCCAACGCCTGAACGAGTCCACGAGGACCGAGCCAACGGAGTCGGAGCCCGCGAAGACGACGGCCTGAACCGGCCCTGACGGCAGGCCACTTGTCATGCGGCCGGACCGGGCGCTCTCGCCGAACGGCCGGGGCCTGCCGGTGAAGGCACCGGGTGACCGGCAGGCCCGGCCGCAGAGCGTCTCCGATCGGACGAACGGACGTCGGTGCGTGCTGCTCGTCGCTATTCGGCTGAGTCTCACTCCACGACATCGTCCAAGCGCCCTTCAACCGGCAAGCAGGCTGGAACTGCACGCTGCCTGCCAACTGGCCCGCCCCAACCCGGTGAACCCTTGCGATCACAGCACTAGACTGCCCGGTCGTAGCCGAACTGAAGCGGAGCCGTCGCATGCGTGGACGCACCCCTTACGACCAGGTCGCGGCGGAGGCCGGCCTGGGCGCGAGACGCCGTGTCTACCGCACGGCCCGGCGGGTCAGCTACGGCCTGAGCGTGGCCTTTGCAGCCGTGGTGTTGGTCCTTGCGGGTGCGTGGGGCTGGACGTGGTGGGCGTTCCTCCTTGCCTTGGTCATCGCGGCGGGCGCCGGTTGGCTGTACCGGGAGTTCCCGCCGAGCACGGGCCTGAGGGCTGTGGCGCACTACGAGGGCGGCCTCGTGCTGGCCGCGGCCGGCAGCTACATGCCGGCCCTGCCCTGGGAAGCCATCGAGTCCTACGAGTTCGTTCCAGCTCGTTTCGAGTACCGGGGCAATCTGCAGACCGAGCACTTCGCCCGGCTGGTTCTGCGGCTGCGTGGCGCGGACGAACCGGTCGTCCTGATGCACCTGCGCGGCAAGGAAGGTGAGTTGGCCCGTGCCGTCGACGCCGCGCTGATACCGCGCCGGACCGCTGCACTGCACCAGAAGTTCACCGAGCAGGGGCATGTCGTGTTCGGCACGGTCCTGGGAGTCCTGCCCACCGGGCTGCTGATCGGTCCCAGCGAATACCACCGCAAGGACCCATTGCCCTGGGCCGACCTCGACCTGGTGGGCTCGCGCGGCGCCTTTCAGCTGAACCTCACCGCGACCAAGGACCTCAACCCCGGGAGCCGCAGCGTCTCCTGCGAGGTGCCCGACGCCCCCGCCGTCGTCGACTTCCTGCTCGAAGTCTGCGACGCCATGCTGAAGAACCCGCCGCCGGCCGGTGCAGCCTAGTGCTGTGACGGGGAACGTTCAGCGGGGCGGCGCGGCCAACTTCAGGTAGCCCGTCAGGATATTCCGTGGCGGTTTGCTACCGAAGGAGTCCTGTGACACGTACCGCTCATTACTTTCCTCCTTCGCAGACGAAGAAGACCCGCAGCGACCAACCGGGAGCCCCGTGGCACTCGATGATTCTCCGGGATCTCCGTTACAGCGCCCGGTGCATCGCGAAGGCGGCACACGAGTCGCACAGGCCTAGTACTCCAGCCGGACTTCTTCATTCGTGCTGGTCAGCGGCTTGGGTGTGGAGAGTGTAGCGGGCTGGAATAGGGGTGGGGCAGTCTTGCCGGGCCGTCCCACGAACGTGTGGCCGCGCTGCTTGTAGTGGCAACGTTCCGGGCAGCCCGCTCGCATGAGCGATGCACCAACGGGCCTGTGGGAAGAGGGATTTGCTGAGCTGGTCTTGCGGATCGGAGGACGTTTTGCCCGCGTGGAATCCCGGCGTCGGATGCGAGACTACGTCCGTGGGCTTCTTACTGATCGTTTCAGAATGAGATCGGTGTGTTGGCTTGGCAGTTGGGTGTTGTGTCGGCAGGATCTTCCGGGTGTCTGCTGATCTCGTGCCCGATG
>NZ_JBHVFF010000067.1:0-31165 GCF_042801895.1 Streptomyces sp. NPDC057543
GGCCTGGGCCTCGCCGCCGGGGCCGGCCGGCCGGCCCTCGCGGTCGCCGCGGGGCTGGCGGCGACGGTCTGGGCGTACGACCTCCGTCTCAAACACACTCCGGCGGGACCGGCGGCGATGGCGGCGGCGCGCGGACTGGATCTCCTGCTCGGCGCCACAGCCACGGGGGCCGCGAAGAGACCGACGCGTTCGGGCTCGGGCCCGGCCGCCGGTTCGGCAGCGCGCGGCGGCAATCGCGGCGGCATGCGCAGCGCCCTCCCGGCCGCCGGACTGCTCGGCGCGCACACCTACGCGGTCACCGCCGTCTCCCGGCACGAGGCGCAGGGCGGATCGACCACCGTCCCCCTCGCCGCGCTCGCGGCCGTCACCGCGCTGGGCGCCGCGGCCCTGCGTGAGCCCGGCGGCGCGCTCCCGGAACCGGGAAGGCCCGAGGACACGCCCCCGCACGCGCGTCACAGCCGGACGCGGACGGCGCGCCTCTCGCACCGGTCCGGGGCCGCCCCGGCCTCCACCACCCCCCGCCTCCTGCTCACCGCGCTCACCGGCAGCTACTTCCGCACCGCCGCCGGGCCTCTCCTCCACGCCGCCCTCAACCCGTCCCCGCCGCTCACCCAGCGCGCCGTCGGCGGCGGCATCCGGGCGATGATCCCGCTCCAGGCCGCCCTGGCCGCCCGCGCCGGAGCGGCCGGCACCGGGTTCGCCGTCATGGGGCTCGTCCCGCTCGCCCGCACCCTCGCCCGGAAGGTGAGCCTCACATGACGATCCGTCTCGGCTACGGCACCAACGGACTCACCGACCTCCGCCTGGACGACGCCCTCGGCCTTCTCGCCGACCTCGGGTACGACGGGGTCGGCCTGACTCTCGACCACATGCACCTCGACCCCCTCGCGCCGGACCTCTACGCCCGCACCCGCCGGGTGGCGTCCAGGCTCCAGGAGCTGGGCCTCGGGGTCACCGTCGAGACCGGGGCCCGGTACATCCTCGACCCCCGCCGCAAGCACGGCCCGTCCCTCCTCGACCCGGACCCCGAGGCCCGCGCCGCCCGCACCCGGCTGCTCGTCCGGGCCGTCGGCATCGCCGCCGACCTCGATGCCCACGCCGTGCACTGCTTCAGCGGCATCACCCCACCGGACACCGCCCCCGACACCGCCTGGCAGCGGCTCACCGACTCCCTCGCCCCCGTCCTGGACGCCGCCGACCGATCCGGCATCCCCCTGGCGATCGAACCCGAGCCCGGACACCTCCTCGCCGATCTCGCCGACTTCCACCACCTGCGCGTCCTCAGCGGCGATCCGCCACCGCTCGGACTCACCCTCGACATCGGCCACTGCCAATGCCTGGAGCCGGCCCCGCCCGCCGACTGCGTCCGCGACGCCGCCCCCTGGCTGCGGCACGTACAGATCGAGGACATGCGCAGGGGAGTCCACGAACACCTCCCGTTCGGCGACGGCGAGATCGACTTCCCGCCCGTACTCGAAGCGCTCGACGCGCTCTCGGACACCGGGTATCGCGGTCTGACCGTCGTCGAGCTGCCCCGTCACTCCCACGCCGGACCCGAACTCGCCCGCACCTCCATCGAGTTCCTCCGCAAGCACGGCCCATCAGGACGCTGAAACCGCGAAGGGAGCGACGACGCCATGCCGATGAACCCGACGACCACACGGCTGCTGACCCGCAAGGAACTCGACGCCGAGCTCGGCGGAGCCGCGCGCGCCTGGCTCGACGAGGCCCTCGCCGAGGCCGAACACGCCGCCTCCCACGAAGACACCGACCAGCGGTCCGGCGGCCCGTACGCTGTACCGTCGTGGGAGCTGCGGTACGCGGCCGCCGGCCGGTACTGCGGACTCGAACACGCCGACTCCGTACGCGCCCTGCTGCTCGTCGAGGCCCGCGCCGCACTGCCTGCCCTCACCAGGCTCTACGAGCAGGGCACCGCCGCCGAACGACGTGCCGTCCTGCTCACTCTGCACCGGCTGGACCTCGGCCCCACCGCCCTTCCGCTCGTCGAGGACGCCCTGCGCACCAATGACACCCGGCTGGTCGCCGCGGCCGTCGGACCGTACGCGGCCGCCCATCTCGACGCGCACAACTGGCGCCACGCCATTCTCAAATGCCTCTTCACCGGTGTCCCCGTCGAGGCCGTCGACCAACTGACCCGGCGCTCGCGCGGCGACGCCGAACTCGCCCGCATGCTCGGTGACTTCGCGGCCGAACGGATCGCCGCGGGCCGCAGCGTCCCCGCCGATCTCACCCGCGTCCTCGACCTCACCATCCCTGGCCCCGCGGCCCCCACGGAGGAGTCCTGATGCGCATCTTCGACCCCCACATCCATATGACCTCCCGCACCACGGACGACTACCAGGCGATGTACGACGCGGGCGTCCGAGCCCTCGTGGAACCCTCCTTCTGGCTCGGCCAGCCCCGCACCTCGCCCGCCAGCTTCTTCGACTACTTCGACGCCCTGCTCGGCTGGGAACCCTTCCGTGCCGCCCAGTACGGCATAGCCCACCACTGCACGCTCGCCCTCAACCCCAAAGAGGCGAACGACCCCCGCTGCACCCCCGTCCTGGACGCCCTGCCCCGCTATCTCGTCAAGGACTCCGTCGTCGCCGTCGGCGAGATCGGCTACGACTCCATGACCCCGGCCGAGGACATCGCCCTGGCCGCCCAGCTCCAGCTCGCCGCCGACCACGGCCTGCCCGCTCTCGTACACACCCCGCACCGCGACAAGCTCGCCGGTCTGCACCGCACCCTCGACGTCATCCGCGAATCCCACCTTCCCCCGGAGCGGGTCCTGCTCGATCACCTCAATGAGACGACCGTAAAGGATGCCACTGACAGCGGCTGCTGGGCCGGCTTCTCCATCTACCCCGACACCAAGATGGACGAGGACCGCATGATCGCGATCCTCAAGAGCCACGGAACCGAGAAGGTCCTGGTCAACTCGGCCGCCGACTGGGGCAGGAGCGACCCGCTCAAGACCCGCAAGGTCGGCGACGCGATGCTCGCCGCCGGATTCGGCGAGGACGACGTCGACCAGGTGCTCTGGCGCAACCCCGTCGCCTTCTACGGCCAGAGCGGCCGCCTCCAGCTCGACATCGCCGCACCGCAACCACTCCACGAGGGCAACTCCATCCTGCGCGGAGGGGAGTGAGGCGATGCGTTTCCGCCACCCCGACGGCTCCACCGTCCACCTCGCGTACTGCACCAATGTCCACCCCGCCGAGACGCTCGACGGGGTCCGGACCCAACTGCGCGACCACTGCGAACCCGTCCGCAAGCGCCTGGGCCGCGACCGGCTCGGCATCGGCCTCTGGCTCGCCAGGGACGCCGCCCGCAGCCTGATCAACGATCCCTCCCAACTGCGCTCCCTGCGCGCCGAACTGGACCGGCGCGGCCTGGAGGTCGTCACCCTCAACGGCTTCCCGTACGAGGGCTTCGGCGCCGACGAGGTCAAGTACCGGGTGTACAAACCGGACTGGACCGACCCCGAACGGCTCGCCCACACCACCGACCTCGCCCGGCTCCTCGCCGGCCTGCTCCCCGACGACGTCACCGAAGGAACCATCTCCACCCTCCCCATAGCCTGGCGCACCCCCTTCGACACGGATGCCGAAGCCGCCGGTCTCGCACACACCGCGCTCACCACCCTCGCGGAACGCCTCGACGCGCTGGCCGAGCTCACCGGCAAGTCCATCCGCATCGGCCTCGAACCCGAGCCGGGCTGCACCGTCGAGACCACCGCCGACGCCATCGCACCCCTCACCGCCGTCGGACACCCACGCATCGGCATCTGTATCGACACCTGCCACCTGGCAACTTCCTTCGAGGACCCCGGCACCGCCGTCGACGCGCTCCGCACAGCGGGCATCCCGGTCGCCAAGGCACAGCTCTCCGCCGCACTGCACGCCGAACATCCCCACCTCCCCGAGGTACGCGCCGCGCTCGCCGCCTTCGCCGAGCCCCGCTTCCTCCACCAGACCCGCACCAGCACCGCCGCCGGACTGCGCGGCACCGACGACCTCGCCGCGGCGCTCACCGGCCGGGTCCTGCCCGACGGCGCCCCGTGGCGCGCCCACTTCCACGTCCCCCTGCACGCACCCCCGGCACCACCGCTCACCTCCACTCTTCCCGTTCTCCAATCCACGCTGACCCGGCTCGTCGGCGGCGCCGGGCCCCTCACCCGGCACCTGGAGGTCGAGACGTACACCTGGCAGGCGCTCCCGGCCGCACTGCGCCCGCGCACCCGCACCCAGTTGGCCGACGGCATCGCCGCCGAACTCACCCTCGCCCGCGACCTCCTGGTCGACCTCGGCCTCAAGGAGCTCCCATGACCGCAGCCGAGCACCCGACCGAGCAGACCACCACGGCCACCGAACCCACCGCACCCACCCCCCTCCTCGTTCTCGACGTCGTCGGCCTCACCCCACAACTCCTCGACCACATGCCCCACCTCAAGGCCCTGGGGCAGTCCGGCACCCATGCCCCCCTCGGCACCGTCCTGCCCGCCGTCACCTGCGCCGCCCAGTCCACCTTCCTCACCGGCACCACCCCCGCCGAGCACGGCATCGTCGCCAACGGCTGGTACTTCCGCGAACTCGGCGACATCCTGCTCTGGCGCCAGCACAACGGTCTGGTCGCCGGGGACAAACTCTGGGACGCCGCCCGCCGCGCCCACCCCGGCTACACCGTCGCCAACATCTGCTGGTGGTACGCGATGGGCGCCGACACCGACATCACCGTCACCCCGCGCCCCGTCTACTACGCCGACGGCCGCAAGGAACCCGACTGCTACACCCGGCCACCCGCCCTGCACGACGAACTCACCGGGAAGCTCGGTACCTTCCCCCTCTTCCACTTCTGGGGCCCCGGCGCCGACCTCGTCTCCTCCCAGTGGATCATCGACGCGACCCGGCACATCCTCGACACCCGCCACCCCGACCTGGCCCTGTGCTACCTCCCGCATCTCGACTACGACCTGCAGCGCTACGGCCCCGACGACCCCCGCTCGTACCGGGCCGCGGCCGATCTCGACCGGGCCATGGCCCCGCTGCTCGACGACGCCCGCCGCGAGGGGCGCACCGTCGTCGCGCTCTCCGAGTACGGCATCACCCGTGTCGACCGCCCGGTCGACATCAACCGGGCACTGCGCCGCGCGGGCCTCCTGGAGGTCCACACCCAGGACGGCATGGAGTACCTCGACCCGATGGCCTCCCGCGCCTTCGCCGTCGCCGACCACCAGCTCGCCCACGTCTACGTACGCCGCCCCGAGGATCTCGAAGCGACCCGCGAAGCACTCCAGGACCTCCCGGGCATCGAGCAGCTCCTCGACGACGAGGGCAAGAAGGCCAACGGCCTGGACCACCCCCGCTCCGGCGAACTCGTCGCCGTCGCGGACCCCGATGCCTGGTTCACGTACTACTACTGGCTCGACGACGCCCACGCGCCCGACTTCGCGCAGCTCGTCGAGATCCACCGCAAGCCCGGCTACGACCCCGTCGAACTCTTCCTGGACCCCCAGGACCCGTACGTCCGGGTCAAGGCAGCCACGGCGGTCGCCCGCAAGAAACTCGGCATGCGCTACCGCATGGCGGTCGTACCGCTGGACCCGTCACCCATTCGCGGCAGCCACGGCCGCCTCCCCCTGAGCGACGAAGAAGGTCCGCTCATCCTGTGCTCCACCCCCCACGCGTTCACCGGCCCCGTCCGGGCCACCGAGGTGAAGTCCTTGCTCCTCACGCTTGCCGGCCTCGCATGAGATCGGTCCGTGCACAGCGTTTCGAGCATCTTCGAGAAAGAGAGAGACCGTGACCGCGTACAACGACGAATCCGGAACGGACGGCGCCCTGCGCCGCAGCCTCGGCGTCAGCCGCCGCCGCTTTCTGAGCACCTGCACGGCCGCTGCGGCAGCGGCGATCGCCGCGCCCGCCTTCGGCGCGTCGCCGGCCTTCGCCCAGACCGCCTCCAGCAACGGACGGGGCGTCGGCCAGGCTCTGGTCCCGGCGGACAAGCGAGGAATCATCCTGTACACCGTGCGCGACGCCACGGGCCGGGATCCGCTCGCCACCGACCTTCCCTCCGGCTTCCGCGAGGTCTTCAGGGAGCTGGCCCGCTACGGCTACCAGCAGGTCGAGTTCGCCGGGTACGGCCAGCACGCCAACGCACCTGGCGGAAGCAACCTCGAATCGGTGGAAGGCGCCAAGCTGCTGCGCTCGTGGCTCGACGACTACGGTCTGCGCGCCCAGGGCAACCACGGCTTCATCCCGTCGTCCTGGCCGCTGAACCAGAGCGACCTGGACCAGTTCAAGCGCCACCTCGAGATCGCGAACATTCTCGGCATGGAGCACATGGGCACCGGTGGCGACCCCACCGGCAGCGCCTACCGTGCGGACTGGGACGTGGCCGCCGACAAGTGGAACACGCTGGGACGGATCGCACAGGGTGCGGGCATCAAGCTGTACACCCACAACCACGACGCGGCCTACGGCTTCCTGCTCGACGGCGGTCCGCTGGACGCACAGGGCCGCCCCACCCGCAGCTCGGGCATCCGCAAGCTCGAGTACTTCCTTCAGGTCACCGACCCGAAGACCGTATGGCTGGAGATGGACATCTTCTGGGCGCACGTCGCCCAGTACAAGTTCCACACGTACACCGCACACGACGGATCGCAGCAGGAGAACATCTTCGACCCGGCGGAACTGGTCCGTGGCAACACCAAGCGCTACCCGCTGTTCCACGCCAAGGACGGCATCGTCAACACGACCAACGGCCAAGGCTACGACATGGTCCCCTTCGGTACCGGGGTCATCGACTACCGGACGTTCTTCCGCCGCGTCGGGGCGAAGAACTATCACAACCCGATGGTCGAGCAGGACAACGCACCGAGCTCGACCGTCCCCGCGCAGTCCCTGGAGCACGCGCGGATCGGTTACGACAACTTGGCGGCGCTGCGCAAGTAGGACCATCGGCGGCACCGGAGGGGCGGTCCGCGCCTCACCCCGAATTTCTGAACACCGGGGAACAGCGCGAACGCCCGCCCGGTGACGTCAGGCACCGTACGCTCCACGGCAGTCACCAGGAGCGTACGGTGCCTGACCAGCACCGCGAACCGCGCCCGGCGGGGGAGCGGCTGCCGGGCAGCTTCCCGGACAGTCACCCGATGCCGCGACCGCCGATCGATACCATGTGTAAGCACCCCATGGCGGACCGTACGTGCGGTGGGGGAAAGCCCACCGGATCGCGCCGAGGGAGTCCACCGCACCGCACTGACCACCGGAAACGCAGGTGAGAGCCACCCCGAACCCCTGGTATTGTTTTCCATGTCGCCGCGGGAAACCGGGGCCGACCACCTGGTCCGGGTGGCGGAATGGCAGACGCGCTAGCTTGAGGTGCTAGTGCCCTTTATCGGGCGTGGGGGTTCAAGTCCCCCCTCGGACACAACGGTTGAAGATACAGAGACGAGGACCTCGACCTTACGGTCGCGGTCCTCGTTGCGTGTTCGTAGGCGATGTTGATGCCTGGGCCTGACGCGGGTCGCGGTATCGGGATTCCTGGGGTGACGACCTTCAGGCCGAAGTCGGTCAGGGGCGAGGTCGTACCGTGATCGCCACGAGCAAGGGCCCCGAGGGGCCGTCGGCGCCGCAGCCGGGCCGCGTCCCGGGCGGCGGAGGGACAGCCGCCGCAACCGCCCCAGGAGTAGCCCCGACCGATGTCGGTGGTGCCGGGGGCGCCGCGCCGGACCCAGTCGGTGACCGTGACGTCCAATCCTCGTTCCCGGCATGCAGAGGCGATCTCCGAGCCGGTGAAGCCGCTGCCGGTCACCAGCACTCGGCGGGGCCCGGCGGCCGGCCGCTCGGCCAGCCGCCCCGCGGGTGCGCAAGATCCTCGGAGGTATTGCCCGTGGCGTCGAAGCTCGAGATCGTGAACGCAGGCAGTGCCGCGAACAGGAACCGTTGATCCACGGGTTGTTGGTGGCCTGCAGGACGTGGGGCACGGTGGTGGCTCGCGAAGATCAGTGCACCGATCGCGAGGAGGATTTCAACGACTTCTGCTGCGACGCCGTGGTGGCCGCCGCACGGACGGCGATGGCCGAGATGTCGTCGTCGAGACGGCCGCGGCTGTAGTGGACCAGGTCCTTGTGCAACTGCTCGAGCAGCCGGGACGGGGAGTTCGCGTCCCACCTGCCCGCGTGCTGCACCAGCGGGAAGAATACGCCGTTGTGGTCGCGGGTCTCGGTGACGCCGTCGGTGTAGAGCAGCAGTTGGTCCTCTGCGGCGAAGGAGACGGTGTCGACGCGGTAGTCCTGCCCGAGCAGCGCACCCATGTTGATGGGCGGTGAGGGCGCCGTAGGGGTGACCTCGTGGACCGCTCCCGAGTGGAACCGCAGCGGAGGGGGGTGTCCGCAGTTGACGATTTCGACGTCCGATCCGTCGTCGGGGATCTGGACGAGCAGGGCTGTGGCGAAGTGCTCCACCTCGTCGTTGGGTAGTAGCGCGGTGTAGCGGCTCATGCTCACGTCCAGTCGGCGTGCCAGCCGTGCCAGGTCCGGCTCGTCGTACGCGGCTTCCCGGAAGCAGCCGACGATTGCTGAAGCCGCGCCGACCGCGGGGAGGCCCTTGCCGCGCACGTCTCCGATGATCACGCGGACGCCGTGGGCTGTCGCCAGTGCTTCGTAGAAGTCGCCGCCGACGCGGGCCTGGGCCGCGGCGGCCAGGTACAGAGCCTCGATGTCCAGCCGGCCGAGGCGGTGCGGCATGGGGCGCAGCAGGACTTTCTGCGTCGTCTCGGCGACGGAGCGGACGTCGGCGAGGGTCTGCTCCCGCTGCTGGCGCACATGGCTGGCGTACGCGGCCGCGGCGGTGGCGCCGACGATCACTGCGAGGGTGAACAGATGCGTGTGCGGGATCTCACCCATATGGCCACTGATCACGGCGAGCACTACGTCGATGGCTGCTGCGAGCACGCCGATGGCCACCGTTCCGGCCACCGGCCACACCGATGCGGCGAAGGCGGGGGCGAGTGAGAGGAAGCGACTGAAGTAGAGATTACCCGGAGTCACAATGGACAATACGGTGACGATGGCGGTCAGAGCCAGCGGCGCCAGGAGCGCCAGCTCCTCCCCCCGGACGCTGCCCGAACGACGCCAGAATCGACCGAAATAGTTCACATAAGCAGCGTATGTGAGCGGTTGCATCAGACCGGACAGGCACAACGCCGACACCATGAACCTACCGCCGCTCCGGCTCGGACATGGGAGTGGACGCCGGAAGCTGAGCATGCGCGAGCCGTGTTGATCACGGAGTCCTCTACGCTCAGTGACCACCGGAGGGCTCGTGCCTGTCGGCTGTATCACCGAGACACGTACCGGCTGGGGGCGGCCGCGGCGGCGCCCTGAGCGGAGAAGACATCGTTGAAGGAGACGCCCGTGCCCTCCTTCTGCGCGGCGGCGAACTCCATGCCGGCGATCGATGGCCGACAGTGCCGTGACCAGGTGACGGCCCGGTCAATGGCCCGAGGCCTGGCCTCGGGCCTTTGACCGGTCGCCTCACGGACTACACGATCTTTCAGACGTGCTCCGGCCTCATATGTGGATGGGCAGATGGCGCGGTCCGCGGAGCATGGCGTTCTGCCGGTAGGGGGGCGGGTCCTGGACCAGGCGTGCCGTGCCGAGGCGGGGGATCAGCGCCCCGAGGGCGGCCTGGGCCTCGATGCGGGCGAGCGGCGCGCCGTAGCACAGGTGGATGCCGCTGCCGAAGCCGAGGTGCTGGTTGTCGGGGCGGGTGGGGTCGAACCGGTCGGGGTCCTGGAACCGCTTGGGGTCGCGGTTGCCTGAGGCGAGCACGAGTACGACGGGCGTGCCTTGGGGGATGGTGGTGCCGGCGACGTCCATGTCGGCGAGGGGGATGCGCTCGCGCATGTGGACCGGGGGCTCGTAGCGCAGCAGTTCCTCCACCGCACCGGGAAGCAGGTCGGGTTCCCGGCGCAGGCGCTCCAACTGGTCGGGGTGGCGCAGCAGGGTGAGCACACCGTTGGTGATCAGGTTGACCGTGGTCTCGTGTCCGGCGATGAGCAACAGCACGGCGGTCTCCGCCAGTTCCGCCCGGCTGAGCCGCAGGGCCGGATCCGATTCGTTGACGAAGGCGGAGAGCATGTCGTCGCTCGGACGACCACGGCGCTGCTCGGCGAGGTCCACCAGGTACTGGCCCATCTCGATCCGCGCCTGTTCGCCCGTCCGGTCCCGCTCGGTGGAGTCCTCTTCGGGCGTGACATCAGCGGATGCGACCACAGCGTCGGACCATTCCCTGAACAGCGGCTCGTCCTCGCGCGGCACACCGAGCAGCCGGCAGATCACCGAGACGGGCAGCGGGTAGGCGAAATCGTCGACGATGTCTACCTGCCGGCCCGCATCGAATGCCGCGAGCAGTTCCTCGGTGATCCGGGCGATCTCGCCGCGCATGGCATCGATCCGGCCCGGGCTGTGCGGCGGGCCGAACGGACGCATGGCCAGGGTGCGCAGCCTGTGGTGCTCGGGGTCGTCGAGCCGCAGGAACGGCGGCTCGTGCATCGTTTCGCCACGGCTGCGGGGATCGGCGCTGATTCGCGGATCGTGCAGCAGAGCGGTGATCTCGTGGTAGGTGCCGATCAGGTAGCTGCCGTCCGCCTGCGGCACCACGGGACCGGCCTCGCGGAGTTCCGCGTACAGCGGGTAGGGGTTGGGGCGGTTGGCGTAGTCGGTGATCCGTTCCAGCAGGGTGTCGGCGGCCATGCGTACGGCTCCTCGTGATGGGGCGGGATGTTGGTCAGCCGGCGGGCTGCACCATGGTCAGCCGTCGGTCCGGCAGGTAACCGGTGAGCGCCACAGTGGGACCGTGGGACAGCCCCTTCGGGTCCGGCACGTCGGAGGGGACCGGGATCTCGGCCGCCAGCGGACGGTCTGCCGCGCCGGACGCGGGCGGGAACGGGGCGGCGGTCTCGATCAGGTGCTGGTAGTACTCGAGCGACTTGGCCATGTCGACGGTGACCGCGGCGGTGACCCGCCCCTGGTAGCCGTAGACCAACGCCAGACGGCGCGTCTCCAGCGAACCCTGTGCGATGACGACATGGTCGGAGAAGGTGGGCACGCCCACCGACTTGATGTTGAGCCCGAACTGGCTCGACCAGAACGTCGGGAGGGCAAGGTGCGGCCGCCGCAGCGGTCCCGGACTGACCATGTTGTGCGCGGCGACCTCGGCCTGCGCGACCGCGTTGCCCCAGTGCTCCAGGGAGAGCATCTGGTACCCGAACAGCGGGTGCGGGAAGCGGGAGACGTCACCGGCCACGAAGACGTCGTCGGTGACGATTCCGTACATGTTGAAGGCCCGGCACCCCGCGTCGCAGGCGACCCCGCGCGGGCCCGCTGCGAGCCCGGAGTCCGCCAGCCACTCGACGTTGCGGACCGCCCCCAATGCCACGACGCACACGTCCGCCTCGACGCGGCTGCCGTCGGACAGGTCCGCACCGGTGAACCGGCCGTTGCCGTCACCGCGCAGGGCGGTGACCGTCACTCCGCAGCGCAGGTCCACCCCGTGGTTGCGTTGCATGGCGGCGGCGAGCTTCGCCAGGGTGCCGCCGAGTGCGCCCACCAGGGGTGCGGGGCCGCGTTCGGTGACCGTGACCTCCAGTCCCCGTTCCCGGCATGCGGAGGCGATCTCCGAGCCGGTGAAGCCGGCGCCGATCACCAGCACCCGGCGGGGCCCGGCGGCCAGCCGCTCGGCCAGCCCCGCCGCGTCGTCGCGGGTGCGCAGGGTGAACACCCCGTCCAGGGCGGCCTCCTCCGGATGGGGCCAGGGTCGCGCCCGGGTCCCGGTGGCGATCAGCAGCCGGTCGTACGGGAGCGCGTCCCCATCGGCCAGCAGCACTCGCTTCCCCATCGGGTCCAGACCGGTGGCGCGTACCCCCAGCCGCCACTCGGCCTCCGGGTTCCGGCGCATCGGCAGCCCGGTCGTGTCCGCCGCCACCTGGCCGAGCAGCACCTGTTTGGACAATGGCGGCCGGTCGTAGGGCGGACAGGGCTCATCCCCCACCACGGTCAGTGAGCCGGTGAAACCCTCTTCGCGCAGTGTCTCGGCGGCCCGCAACCCGGCCAGCGATGCGCCCACGATGACGATCCGGCCCTCGTGCAGATCACCGGCCACCGGCCTTCACCTCCTCGCCCACGAGGACAGCCTGGACGGGACACGCCGCCGCAGCCTGGCGCACGCGCTCGGCCTGGTCGTCGGGGACGGCCGGGTGGTACAGCAGTCCCTCCTCCCCGTGCAGTTCGAACACCTGCGGAGCGAGGAACACACACTGCGCATAGCCCTGGCATCGCGTGAGGTCCACAACGGTCTGCATGGCGAGTCACTCCCTTGGTCGTCGCGGCGTTCCCTCCTCTGTCTACGCCTGTGCCGCATCGGGCGCTTGCCCAGCTACGCCTTTCGGATGCCGTAAGGAGCGGCAGCGGCAATTCCCGGGGGGCGTGCAACCGAGGCCCCGGCCGGGAACCATCCCGACCGGGGCTCTGTGCTGTGCGGGACGGTGCTCGACGGTCGTGCCGGGGTTTTGACGGGCTGCTTCGAGGCGAGCCCGGCGCCGGACGGATGGCTACCGGTCGGCGGAAGGGGGCAGTTGCGCGGGGCTCACCCGCTCGCCCAGTACCTCGGTCATGAACTGGACGAGCCACCGCTGAGAGGGGCTGCGCGAGGCCTCGTGGCGCGCGTAGAGAGCCACTTCCACCGGCTCCGCCTCGAACGGGAGGCGGACCAGGCGCAGGCGGTGCGAGGCCGTGAAGACCTCCCCGACGTACTCCGGGATGACGGCGATCAGATCGGTCTGCTCCAGCAGGTACGGGAGCATCGAGAAGCGCGTGGCTTCCACGGCGACCCGGTCCAGTAGGCCGTTCGCGGCCAGCGCGGTGCGCGGCGCGGCGTGACCGCTGGGCCCGTGCACGGTCGCGTGGTGCTCCGCCGCGAGCGCCTCCAGGCTGATCGAGTCGCCCGTCACCCGGGGGTGGTCGGCCGAGACCATCCCGACGTAGCGCTCCCGGAAGAGGGGAATCCGCACCGTCCGGTGTGAGCTGAGCACCGGGGTGGCCACGAACGCGTCCAGTTCGCCTCGGCGCAGCCGGCCCTCCGCGTCGGCCACGTCGAGCGGCTGGATGGTGAACGAGACGCGGGGTGCCCGTTCGCGCGCCTTAGCCAGGAGCCGGGGCAACAAGGACGTCTCGCCCAGGTCCGAGAGAGCGATGGTGAAGCGGCCCGACATCGTCTCGGGGTCGAAGTCGTCGGCCTGGCGCACGGTTCCGTCGATCTCCGCGAGGGCATGCTGCAACGGTTCGTACAGCCGGCGCGCGCCCGCGGTCGGGGTCAGCCCGCGCCCGGTGCGCCGGAACAGCTCGTCGCCGAAGTGCCGCCGCAGTTTTCCCAGGCTGTAGCTGACGGTCGGCTGTGTCACGTGCAGCGTCTCGGCGGTGGCCGTGACACTGCCGGTCTCGTACAGCAACACGAAGACCCGCGCGAGGTTGAGATCGAAGCTCCTCATATCGATCAACTCTATATCGCAGATCCGCAACATCTATTGGTGCCTAAGTCGGAGCGTTGCCTAGCGTGTCCGCCACCAACAACGTAAGGAACGTCCGTGCCGTCCGTACGCCGTGTCTCCCATGAGCTCCTGGAGCGCCGAGGACTCACCACCATCTTCGGCAACCCCGGCTCCAACGAGCTGCCCTTCCTCGCCGAGCTGCCCGACAGCTTCCGCTACGTCCTCGGTCTTCACGAGGGCGCGGTGGTCGGTATGGCCGACGGCTACGCTCAGGCGACCGGCCGCCCCGTCCTGGTCAACCTGCACGCCGCCTCCGGCTCCGGCAACGCCATGGGCGCGCTGACCAACGCGGTCGCCTCCCGCACGCCCATGGTGGTCGTCGCCGGCCAGCAGGTACGGCCCGCCATCGGCCCCGAGGCCAACCTGGCGAGCGTCGACGCACCCGCGCTCATGAAGCCTCTCGTCGGCTGGTCCGCGGAGCCCGCGTGCGCCGAGGACGTGCCGCGTGCGCTCGCGCAGGCCCTGTTCGAGGCGGAGCTGCAGCGGCGGCCGACGTACCTCTCCGTTCCGTACGACGACTGGGCCGCCGAGGCCGGCGAGAACTGCCTGCCCATCCTCGACCGGCACGTCGAGCGGGGTTCGGCGCTCAGCGGTGAGCAGGCCCGCCGACTCGTCGAGCAAGTGACCGGGGCGCGAAGGCCGCTGCTCGTGCTCGGCGGCGACATCGACTCGGCCGGTCTCTTCGACGATGCCGTCCGACTCGCGGAGCGCCTGGGCAGCCCGGTGTGGGCCGCGCCGTCGCTGTTCCGGCTGCCCTTCCCCAACCGGCACCCGCTGTTCCGGGGTGTGCTGCCCGCGGGCATCGCGCCCGTCTCGGAGGCGTTCGAGGGGCATGACCTCGTGCTCGTGCTGGGAGCGCCGGTGTTCCGCTACCACGAGTACCTGCCGGGCCGTTACCTACCGGAGGGCACCCGACTGATCCAGGTGACCGACGACGCCTCCGCCGCCGCGCGGGCGCCGATGGGCGAGGCGCTGGTCGCCGCGCCCGGCGCCGTCATCGACTTGCTGGTGAACGCGCTGGACGCACCCGGCGAGGCCGCGGGCGAGTACCGGCCCGACCCTGAGCCGCTGACGGCCGAGGGCGATCGGCTGCACCCGGAGGAGGTATTCGCGGCACTGCGCGACCGGATGCCCCGCGACACCGCGTACGTGGTCGAGTCCACGTCCACGAACTCCTCGTGGTGGCGGCAGATGGACCTGCGCCGGTCCGGCTCCTACTACTTCCCGGCCGCCGGCGGGCTCGGCTTCGGGCTGCCCGGCGCGGTCGGCGTCGCGATGGGCCGGCCGGACCGGCCCGTCGTAGGGGTCATCGGCGACGGCTCCGCCAACTACGGCATCACCGCCCTCTGGACCGCGGCCCAGCACCGAGTGCCGCTGACCGTGGTGCTGCTGCGCAACGGCACGTACGGCGCCCTGCGTTGGTTCGGCGGACTCCTGGGCGTCCCGGACGCGCCCGGCCTGGACATCCCCGGTCTGGACTTCACCCGCATCGCGGAGGGCTACGGCGTCGCGTCGCAGCACGTCCGCACTGCGGAAGAACTGCGGGCCGTGCTTGCCGAGCACCCCGACCACCCGCGTCTCGTGCAGGTGGACACGGCGCTCACCACGCCCTCGTAGCCAATTCGACGCACGGCAATTACCCGAAGTACCCGAAGAGCCACAACGGCCAGAAGAGCCCGAAGAGTTCGAAGAGTCCGAAGAGTTAGAGGAAAGGCTGATCGATGACACTCCTGGACAGTGCCGTCTGGGGCGGGAAGCTCCACAGCGACGGTTGGCAGGACTCCGCCTCCGCGCACCCGGTGGTCGAACCGGCGACCGGTGCGCAGCTCGGCACCGTGGGCCTGGCCACGGAGAAGGACGTGCACCGTGCCGCCGCCCGTGCCGCCGAGGCGCAGCGGGCGTGGGCCGCGACCTCGCCGCAGGCGCGGGCCGCCGTGCTGCGCCGTGCGGGCGAGCTGTTCACCGAGCATGCGGCGGAGATCGAGGACTGGCTCGTCCGCGAGGCCGGTTCGGTGCGTGCCAAGGCGGGTTTCGAGGTCCAGCTCGCCGTGGGGGAGTGCTTCGAGTGCGCGTCGCTGCCCACGCATCCACAGGGCGAGGTGCTCACCACCGAGGAGGCGCGCTGGTCGCTCGCCCGCCGCCGCCCCGCCGGTGTCGTGAGCGTCATCGCTCCGTTCAACTTCCCCCTCATTCTCGGCCTGCGTTCGGTGGCACCCGCGCTCGCCCTGGGCAACGCGGTGCTGCTCAAGCCGGATCCGCGCACCGCGGTGACCGGCGGCGTGGTCATCGCGCGCATCTTCGAGGAGGCCGGGCTGCCGGCCGGTGTGCTGCACCTGTTGCCGGGTGACGGCGCGGTCGGACAGGCGGTCGTCGAGGCCCCGGAGGTCCGGGTGATCTCCTTCACCGGTTCGACGCCGGTCGGTCGGGCCATAGGCGAGCGGGCCGGCCGCCTCCTGAAGCGGGCCCACCTGGAGCTGGGCGGAAACAACGCTCTGGTCGTGCTGCCCGGCGCCGATGTGCAGAAGGCGGCATCCGCCGGCGCGTTCGGTTCGTATCTGCACCAGGGGCAGATCTGCATGACGACCGGCCGTCACATCGTCCACGAGTCGCTGGTGGCGGAGTACACGGCCGTGCTCGCGGCGAAGGCCAGGGCGCTGCCGGTCGGCGACCCCGCCCGCGAGGATGTGGCCCTCGGCCCGATCATCGACCGGCGGCAGCTGGAGCGCGTGCACGGCATCGTCACGGAGAGCGTCGCGGCGGGTGCCACCCTCGCCGCGGGCGGTGAGATCTCCGGGGCCTGCTACCGGGCCACCGTGCTGAGCGACGTGACCACGGACATGCCCGCCTGGCGCGAGGAGGTCTTCGGTCCCGTCGCACCGGTCATCGGCTTCTCGACGCTGGAGGAGGCCGCGCGCATCGTCGACGACTGCGAGTTCGGCCTGTCCGTCGGCATCCTCGGCGACGTCGGCACCGCGATGAAGCTCGCCGACCGGATCGAGTCAGGCAAGGTCCACATCAACGAGCAGACCGTGGCCGACGAGCCCAACGCGCCCTTCGGCGGCGTGAAGGCATCCGGCACCGGCTCCCGGTTCGGCGGCGCCGCGGCCAACGTCGAGGCGTTCACCGAGACCCAGTGGGTCACCGTCCGTCCCGACATCGCCGATTACCCGTTCTGACCTGCTTCGCACTCCGTCTCCCGCAGCCGCCCCAGGGGGTCCACCGTGGCAAACAACATATCGACGCAGTCTCCGGCCAGATCCGGCACCGCCTCTCGCAGCGCCTGGACGGTGATCCTCTGCTGGATCACCGTCCTGCTGGAGGGCTACGACCTCGTGGTCCTCGGCGCCATCATCCCCACGCTCCTCAAGACCCACCATCTCGGCATGACGGCGGGCGACGCGACCACCATCGCGACGCTCTCGCTCGTCGGCGTGGCCATCGGCGCGGTCTGCGTCGGGCCGCTGGCCGACCGTCTTGGCCGGCGCCTCCTGCTGATCGGGTCGGTGGTGCTGTTCTCCGTCTTCACCATCCTCGTCCCGCTGGCCGACTCCGTCGCCATGTTCGCCGCGCTGCGGCTCATCGCCGGACTCGGCCTCGGCGCCTGCATGCCGGTCTCGCTCACGATGATGTCCGAGCACATGCCCGCGCACCGGCGGGCGCGGGCCTCCACCCTGACGATGACCGGCTACCACACCGGTGCCGTGATCACTTCGCTGCTGGCCCTGCAGGTCACCGACAACTGGCAGGTCCTTTTCTACGCCCTGGGCGTCGCCGGCCTCGTCATCGCCGCGATCCAGTGGTTCCGCCTGCCGGAGTCGGACGCCTTCGTGCGGGCGAAGGAGGCGCCCAAGGCCCAACGTATGGCGTTCACCGAACTGCTCAAGCCCACGTACCTGCGCGCGAGCATCGGGATCTGGCTCGCCTCGTTCATGGGGCTGCTCCTGGTCTACGGCCTCAACACGTGGCTGCCCAAGCTCATGAACGACGCCGGTTACCCGGTGCCCACGGCCGTCACCCAGCTCCTCGTGCTCAACGTCGGCGGAGTCGTCGGCCTGGTGGTCGGTGGATACGTCGCCGACCGGCGTGGCATCAAGGGCACCACGCTCGGCTGGTTCGGCGTCTCCGTGCTCATGCTGGCCTGCCTGAGTATCAAGATCGGCAGCGATCTTCTGCTCAACACCGTCATCTTCTTCACCGGTGTGTTCGTCTTCTCGGCGCAGGTACTCGTCTACGCCTACGTGACGAACTACTACCCGGCGTCCGTCCGCGGCACCGCGCTCGGCTCGGCCTCCGGTATCGGACGCATCGGCTCGATCGTCGGCCCGTCGATCACCGGCGCCCTGGTCACCGCCGGCATCGGCCACCCGTGGGGCTTCTACTTCTTCGCCGCCGTCGCGGTGTTCGGCTTCCTGGCCGTGCTGACGCTGCCGCGCGGAACCGCCGACGTGCAGCCGGAGGTCGCTGTTTCCACAGCCTGACGCACCAGGCGGTGCGCATCGGTGCGCCAACCGCGGTAAGTACGGCGAGTGCCGCAACTGCATCAACTGCCGCACCCTGGCAAGGGCGTGGGTCCGTCTTCCCGGGCGGGCCCATGCCCTTGCTCTGTCCAGGTCAGCCGTTTCTCGCGCTCCCGCGCCGGGTCCGTCAGTGTGCTGCGGAAGCGATCAGCGGGTAGTGGTCGGAGAGGTTCGTGTACGTGTAGTCCGTGCCCCAACTGGAGACGGTCCAGGGCGCGCTCTGCTCCTTGACCACCTCGTTCGTCCAGCCGGCCGGCTTCGCGTGCCCGGCGCGGTGCAGGACGTAGTCGAGATCCTCGCGGGGGTCGTCGGGGTAGCGGTCGGCGGCGATCGAGTTGTCCCGGGTGTCGAAGGAGTACGCGTGCCCGGTGCGGGCATCGGCTCCGGCCAGTCCGGCGTCGGCGAGCATCGACGCGTACTCGGGGGAGCGGGAGTCCACGTTCATGTCGCCTGCCACGATGACCTGTTCGGATGCGGGGATGTTCTTGGCGTCGAGGAAGGCGTCGATCTGCTTGAACTGCCGGCTGCGGATCTGCGCCGCCTCGCCCGCCTTGCATCCGGAGTCGGTCGACTGCGCGTGGGTCCCCACCACATGGACCTTGGTGCCGTTGACGTCCAGTTCGGCGTAGGCAAAACCCTTGTTGGACCACCAGTCGCTGCCGCAGGCGTCCTTGTAGATGTACTGCTCCTTGCGGATGACCGGCCACCTGCTCAGTACGGTGACCCCGCCGTCCTCCGGAGTGGTTGCCGAGTAGGCGCCGCCCGTGGCATCCCAGCCGCTCTTGCTCCGGCCCACCACCGGTGTCCGGTACGGGTATTGCGCGGAAGCGTTGCGCGCCAGTGCGTCGGAGGCGGAGTTGTCGAACGCCTCCTGGAGTACGACCACGTCCTGGCCCTGGAAGAAGGACGCCTTCGGTATCTCCGCCGCCCGGTGGTCCTGCCCCCAGTTCGGGTCGAGGTTCTTGCTCATGAGGAACGTGTTGTACGTGAGCACCCGCAGGGACGGGACGTCGGCCGCCGACGCCTGAGGGGCGTGGACGATCAGAGTGACGGCGGCGAGCGCGGCGGACAGGGTCACGCCGGAGGTGCGGCGGAGCGCGGTGGGCGGCACGAGGTCTCCTGCTTCTGCTGATGGGGGGTGGAACAGCCGACGCCCATACAATCAGCGGGAGTTACCGATGGGTAGATGCCGGATGTCGGGGATCTCGTCATCGGAGCACCAGTGATGGTGGGGTTCCGCCGGGCCGTGCCGTGCTGAGCCGCGCAGAGTCGTGCCCTGCCGCAGTGCAGGTGCCTTCGGTGCCGCGTGCCCCGTGTGCCCCGAACCACACTCCGAATTCCCTTTTGGTAACGATCCGGTCTCGGAGGTCTGGGGAGGCCTTGTTTTCGGCCATGTAATCGATTCCAATCATCTGTGTAATCGATTCCATGGCTCTGGACCGCTGGTTTCGAGGCTCACGGAAACCACAAGGAGGTGGTCCGGAAATGGCGAGCATCAAGGATGTCGCGGCGGAGGCGGGAGTGTCCGTCGCCACGGTCTCCCGCGTACTCAACAGCCATCCCTCCGTCAGCCCCGACGCGCGCGCTCGCGTCCTTGCCGCTGTCGACGTCCTCGGTTACCGCCCCAACGCCGTCGCCCGTTCGCTGCGCACCGATCAGACGCGCACCCTCGGCCTGGTCATCAGCGACGTACTCAACCCGTACTTCACCGAACTGGCCCGCTTCGTCGAGGAGGAGGCCCGCGCCCTCGGCTACAGCGTCATCATCGGAAACGCCGACGAGCGGCCGGACCTGCAGGAACACCACGTACGTTCGCTCCTCGACCGCCGGATCGACGGACTCCTCGTCTCCCCGGCCGACGGAAGCTCCCCGCTCATGCCGGGTTCCGCGGGCAGCGGCACGCCGATGGTCTTCGTGGACCGTTGGATCCAGGGTGTGGACGTCCCCGTGGTGCGCGCCGACGGCCGTGGCGCCATCCGCGACCTGGTCGCCCACCTGCACCGTCTCGGCCACCGCAGGCTCGCGATCGTCGCGGGACCGGCGGCCACCACCACGGGCAACGAGCGCGTCGAAGCCTTCCGCGAAGCGCTGCGCGAGTACGGACTCGCCCTGCCCGACGCCTACATCGGCCAGGGCGATTTCCAGGCGGACAGCGGGCGCCGCGTCACCGAGCGCTTTCTGGCCCTTCCCGAACCGCCCGAGATCGTATTCGCCGCCGACAATCTCATGGCGCTCGGCGCGTTGGACGCGATCCGCGCACGCGGGCTTCGCGTACCGCGGGACATCGGGCTCGCGGCCTTCGACGACATCCCGTGGTTCCTGCACACCGATCCGCCGATCACGGCGATCGCCCAGCCGACGGGAGAGCTCGGCCGCGCCGCCGTACGCGCGCTGGTCGACATCGTCGAGGGGCGGTCCCCGCAGTCCGTGACCCTTCCCGCCCGCCTTGTCGTACGCAGTTCCTGCGGCGAGCACGATCCGAACCGGAGGAGCAACCTGTGAGCACCCAGGGCGAGTTGCTGCGCATCGCAGGCGCACGCAAGTCCAAGGCGCGAACTGGGCGTCGCCCGGCTGTAGATGGCGGAGATTCGCCAGGGCGCTCCGCCTCGACGGGCGCGTTCTGATGGTGCGTCCTGCAAATCCGGCTCGCCCGGTGGCAACACGAAGGCGGACATGTCGCTGTCCGGGCTCAACGACCCCTTCTTCGTACAGCTGAAGGCGGGCGCCCAGGTGGAGGCGGAGGCGGCCGGAGTCGCAGCCCAAGGAAATGTGCAAGATCGCCGTGCAGAAAGCGGTGCGGGCAGTAGAGGACAAGAAGGTCGATAGCATGGTGAAGGTGCCGGTTCAAGGTAGTTACCGAGAAGAATGTCGCCGACTTCTCCCGAACAGCGCCTGAGCGGCGTCCGACCTCGGAAAGCAGGAACAATGCACGTCAACGACCACCACCAGTACGACCTGCTGGTTGTGGGCTCGGCCAACGCCGACCTGGTCATCGGTGTGGAACGCCGGCCAGCACCCGGTGAGACCGTGCTCGGTTCCGATCTCGCCGTCCACCCGGGCGGCAAGGGAGGGAACCAGGCGGTGGCCGCCGCCCGCCTCGGGGCCGTCACTGCGCTGCTGGCACGGGTCGGCGACGACGCCCACGGCCGCCTGCTGCTCGAATCGCAGCGGGCGGCCGGGGTGGACACCGAGGGCGTCCTCGTGGGCGGGGCGCCGACCGGAGTCGCGCTGATCACCGTGGACCCCTCCGGGGACAACAGCATCGTGGTGTCGCCGGGGGCCAATGCCCGGCTGACCCCGGAGGACATCCGGGCGGCAGGACCCCTCTTCGAGGCGGCGCGGGTCGTGTCCGTACAGCTGGAGATTCCGCTGGAGACGGTTGCCGAGGTGGCCGGCGCCATGTCACCCGGCACTCGGCTGGTGCTGAACCCGTCCCCGCCCGCGCCCCTGCCCGATCATGTGCTGGCCGCCTGCGACCCCTTGGTCGTCAACGAGCACGAGGCGCGCTACATCCTGGGGGAAGCTGCCGGCGCCACGCCTCAGGAATGGGCGCGAGCACTGCTGAAGCTCGGCCCGCAGTCGGTCGTGGTCACGCTGGGTGCGGCGGGCGCGCTCGTTGCCGATGGCCGTACGGGCGATGTCGTATCCGTACCGAGCCCCAAGGTCGAGGCTGTGGACACGACGGGTGCGGGTGACGCGTTCACCGCCGCCCTGGCCTGGCGGCTCGGCCTGGGAGAGCAACTCGCCGAGGCCGCCGCGTTCGCCGTCAGGGTCGGTGCGGTGGCCGTCACCCGCCAGGGCGCGCAGGAGTCCTACCCGAGCGCCGAGGAAGTCTCCGCGTTGTGAAGAAGGCAGGAATCCTCAACCGTCGTCTCGCGGTGCACCGGCCGAGTTGGGCCATGGCGACGGGGCACTGATCTGCGACGTGGGTAAGCCCATCCCAACCTGGCCCCTGTGCATGTCCGGGGTGGCAACCGGTCACGACGTACGGCTGCCGCCTCGGAGCTCATCCGGAGACCACCGCGGCCAGCGGTGCCAGGAACGGGCTCGGCGTCTCGTGCCAGAAGATGTCCAGGCCGGCACGGGCATGTGCAGCAGTGGCCGGGGTCGCCGCTCGTCCGACGCGGAGTCCCGCGCCGCGACCAGCGGGGCCACGGGCAGGTGCAGCAGTGGCCGGGGTCGCCGTTCCTCCGACGCGGAGTCCCGCGCCGCGACCAGCGGGGCCACGGGCAGGTGCAGCAGTGGCCGGGGTCGCCGCTCGTCCGACGCCGATCTCCGCGCTGCGACCAGCGGTGCCAGGAACTGGGACAGCGTCTCCGGAGCCGGCCGCGGATTCTCCCGGGCCGTACGCGTCCGCGCAGACCCCGAGTGGGCCAGTCGGTCGCGCGTCAGGGCGACGCAGAGTCTCTTCCCGTTCCGCTTAGGTCAGCCCCGGCCTCCGGCCGCGGTCATGGCGCCGGGTTTCCGGCAGGCTCCCGGGCCCACGCCGGGTCGGCGCCAGGTGCGGCGTCGGCCGGTCCGGTGCAGTCCGTCGTGCTGGAGCCGCGGACGAGGAGTTCCGGACCGAGTCGTACCGTGCGGCTTGGGCCTGCCTTCTCTCCGGCCAGTCGCCGGTCCAGCAACCGGGCTGCTTCCGCGGCCAGTTCGGCGACGGGTTGGCGCACGGTGGTCACGCCCGGGTCGGTGAGGCTCGCCATGGGAATATCGTCGAAGCCGGTGACGGCGATCTCGCCCGGCACGTCCACTCCCAGTTGCCGCAGCCGTTGCAACGCGCCGATGGCGATGAGGTCGTTGGCGCAGACGATGGCGTCCGGGCGGTGCGCGCGGACCCGGTCCACCGCGGCCCGTCCCCACTCGACGGAGAATTCACCGAGTTCGACACGTCCGGGCGCCCGCGGGTCCAGTGCGCCGGCGCCGGACTCGTACGCGGCGCGGCGTTCGACCGCCGCCGAGGCGGTGCCCGCAGCCCCGACGAAGCACGGACGGCGACGCCCCGCGGCCGCGAGATGGTCCAGCACGAGTTGTATGCCGACGGCGTTGTCGACGACCACGGAGTCGGCGACGCCGGGTCCGCAACCTCGGTCCAGCAGTACCAGCGGCACCCGGGCCGCCGCGGCGGTCACCGCGGCCACGCTGTGTTTCTCGTCGACCGGGACGACCAGCAGGGCGTCGACCTGCCGGGCCAGCAGGGCGTCGATCCGGGCCGCTTCGGTCATCGGGTCGTCGTCGCAGTCGGCGAGGATCACGGCACGGTCGTGGACGTGCAGCGCGCGCGTCAGCTCCCGCACCAGAGTGGGGTAGAACGGGTTGGTGATCTGCGGCAGGACGAGGCCGATGGTGCCTGTCGAGCGGCTGCGCAACGCACGGGCCACGTGGTTGGGCCGGTAGCCGAGACTGTCGGCGGCCGCGCGTACCCGCCGGGCGGTTTCCGCGCCGACCGGGCGGTTGCCGACGAGCACTCGGGACACCGTGGCGACGGAACAGCCCGCCAGGTGGGCCACGTCTCGCAGTGTTACTTCCGCCACTTCGGATCGCCTGCCCTGTTCGTCTGGTCCGGCCGCGTGAAGCGGGCGGATGCCCGCGGGGAGTCGGCAAACGTTATCACCGGCCGTTACCTGTGCCCAGGCTGCGATCCCTTGTCCCAAAGGGGTCACAACGTGAGATAAGACGTCACCCATTGACATCGTGGGCGTCGGTGCGCAAAGTTTTCGGAGAACGATTTCCCGGAACGTTTTCTCAACGTTTTCCCACCGCGTGATCAAGGAAGAGTGCGCGGTACCTGTCTGTCTCGCTGCCCGCTCGCGGGTCGGCGCCGCATGCCGGCGCGGACCTCAACGGCGGTCGGGGACCGTACCGGCGCACTCTGTGCAGTAGCCCTTTTGCGGCGCTGGCCGAGATCCATCTCAAACTGTTCAGCTGAGCGAAGGGGCTCTTCCGATGGCCAGAAAGATCATCCTCGACTGCGACCCGGGGCACGACGACGCCATCGCCATGCTCTTGGCGTACGGGAACCCGGACGTGGATCTGGTCGCCGTGACCACCGTGGTCGGCAACCAGACGCTGGAGAAGGTGACGCGCAACGCGTTGTCCGTGGCGCGTATCGCCGGCATCACCGGAATTCCCTTCGCCGCGGGATGTCCGCGGCCGCTGGTGCGGACCATCGAGACGGCGCCGGAGATCCACGGCGAGTCGGGACTCGACGGCCCGGTGCTGCCCGAACCGACCCTGGAGCTGGACCGACGTCACGCCGTGGACCTCATCATCGACACGGTGATGTCCCATGAGCCGGGCGAGATCACCATCGTCCCCACGGCCGGCCTGACCAACATCGCGCTCGCCGTACGCAAGGAGCCGCGCATCGCCTCCCGCGTCCGCGAGGTCGTGCTGATGGGCGGCGGCTACCACGAGGGCAACTGGAGCGCGGTCGCCGAGTTCAACATCATCATCGACCCGGAGGCCGCGCACATCGTCTTCAACGAGAGCTGGCCGGTCACCATGGTGGGTCTCGACCTGACCCACCAGGCGCTCGCGACCCCGGAGGTGCGGGAGAAGATCGCCGCGGTCGGCACCAAGCCGGCCGCGTTCGTGGGCGAGCTGCTCGACTTCTTCGGCGCCACCTACCTGGAGTCGCAGGGCTTCGAGCACCCTCCGGTGCACGACCCGTGCGCGGTCGCCTACGTCATCGACCCGAGCGTCATGACGGTGCGCAAGGCCCCGGTGGACATCGAGCTGACCGGCGGGCTGACCCTCGGCATGACCGTGACCGACTTCCGGGCGCCCGCCCCGCCCGACTGCCACACCCAGGTCGCCGTCAAGCTCGACCACGAGCGCTTCTGGGACCTCGTCGTGGACGCCCTGACGCGGATCGGTGACGTCGCAGAATGAACGTCTCCACCGATACCCGAGCCCTCCCGGACGGGCCGCCGCCGGTCACCGAACGGCGCCCGGTCCGGGTGGGCGTGCTGGTCGTCGCGCTCCTCATGGCGTGCTTCGCCTTCCAGCTGAACGCCAGCATGCTCAGCCCGGCCCTGAAGAGCATTGAGGACAGCCTGGGCGCTACTTCGGCCGAGATCGGGCTCACCCAGACCGCGTTCTTCACCTCCGCGGCCCTGTTCTCGCTGTTCCTGCCGAGGCTGGGCGACATTATCGGCCGCCGTCGGGTGCTGGCCGCGATGATGGCGCTCATGGTCGTCGGCTGCGTGGTCGCGGCGCTGGCACAGAACGTGCCGATGCTGTTCGTCGGCCGCATCATCCAGGGCGTGTCCGGTCCCACGGTGCCGCTGTGCCTGATCATGCTGCGGGTCGAGGTCCCCGAGCCGAAGAAGTACGGCACCCTGCTGGGCGTGATCACCGCCGTCAACGGTGGCATCGCCGGAGTCGACTCCCTCGCCGGCGGGTTCCTCGCCGACAAGCACGGCTTCGCCTCGGTGTTCTGGGTGATGGCTGTGGTGGCGGCGATCGCCACGGTTCTGGTCGCCACCATGACGCCGGAGTCCAAGGCGGCCGTCGCGTCCCGGATGGACTGGCCCGGCGTCGCACTCCTGGTCGTCTCGGTCGGAGCACTGCTGATCGCGCTGAACGAGGCCGGAAAGCTCGCCGCGGCCAACTGGCCACTCGTCGCCGTCCTTGTCGTCGTCGCCGCTGCCGCCTTCGCCCTGTTCTGGCGGACCGAGGGCAGGAGCGGGCACCCGCTGGTCGCGACCCGGCATCTGCGGCAGCGCTCGACCTGGGCGCTCCTGCTGACCACGGTGCTCACCATGACCGGCGTGTTCGCCGTCATGAACGGGCTGATCCCGGCATTCGCCCAGGACGCACACGCCGGGCTCGGCATGTCCGCCGAACAGTCCGCGTGGTGGACGCTCACGCCGTATGCGCTGGCCGGGTTGGCCATGGGGCCCATCGCCGGCCGGCTTGCCGCAGGTTTCGGCTACCGCCGCATCCTGCGTCTGGGCCTGATCGGCGCGGCCGCATCCATCGTCCTGATGATCTTCACCCTGGGCGGCCAGTCGCGTGCCATGTTGCTCGTGGCCTCGCTGCTGGTCGGCATCACCTACGCGGGTGTGGGCAACATCGTGCTCAACGGCCTCGGCATCGTGCTGTCCCCGCGTGAGAACCCCGGATTCCTGCCCGGGTTGAACGCGGGCGCATTCAACCTCGGTGCCGGGCTCAGTTTCGCGGCGCTCTACGCGGTCCAGACGGCCGTCCAGCCCGCCGATTCGGCATCAACCGACGGCTACGTCGCCAGCATGATCACGGGCGTGGTCCTGCTGGGCCTCGCCATCGCGGCGTCCTTCCTGATTCCCAAGCCGGTGGCGGCGGAAGACGGAGCCTGACGGCTGCGGCTGCCCCGGCGTGACACTGCCGACGCCGGGGCAGCGGGATCAGCTGGGAACACGTGGGCGACGAACGGCTGGACGTGTTCACGGCAGCACACCGGCGCGTCGGGGTACCCCGACGCGCCGTCTTCTTCGCGTCGCGCGCCCGGCTGATCGGACCGGGAGGACACGGGGCGACGGTTCCGGCGTCACCAGGCGTACCTCGATTTCTCGCATCCGACGTAAAAAGGTGGAAAAGAGGGTAACCGCCGCGGAGCGTACGGCATCCTCCCAGGCGTGATGAGCCTGACGGGGACGCCTTTCTTCCTGGCCACGATCGCGCTGGTCGTGGTTACCGTGCTGCTTCCTCTGGTGCTGTGGGGCCGGGTACGGGGCCCTGCCGTGATGCGCGGCGCGGCGCGCCTGGTGATGGTCGTCCTCGCACAGGCGGCGGCCGTGCTGAGCGTCTTCGTCGTGGTCAACAACACCAACGGCCTGTACGACAACTGGGCCGACCTGCTCGGCACCGGACACCACATCGTTGCCGCACCAGACCTCGGGCGTGACGGACTCGGGGGCCACAACTACCGGGCGAACGAGCCGAAGGCCGTCCAGAAATTCAGCCCGGCGCGCGACGCCCGGATGGGCCGGGGCGTCCGCGTCACTCAGCTGAGCGGTCGGGTGTCGGGTGTCCGCGGCGAGGTGTACGTATGGCTGCCGCCCCAGTACAGCCAACCGGCCTTCCGCCACCGGAAGTTCCCCGTGGTCGAGCTCCTCGGCGGCTTTCCCGGGTCGGCGAAGGCGTGGTTCGGCAGCCTGCGGGTGCAGTCGCAGCTGGAGGCCGGGATGCGGAGGGGGAAGATCGCCCCGTTCATCCTCGTGGAGCCGCGGACCAATCTGCTGGCGGCCCAGGACACCGGGTGCGCCAACGTGCCGGGTGTTGTGGACGCCGAGTCCTGGCTGAGTGTGGACGTTCGGCAGATGGTGACCGATACCTTCCGCGCGCAGAGCCGAGCCAGGGGCTGGGCGGTGGCCGGGTACTCCGCCGGGGCACACTGCGCCGTGAAGATGGCACTCGCCCACCCCGACCGGTACCGGGCCGCCGTGGGCCTCTCCGGCTACAACGACCCGGCAGCCGAGCGGCTCTCTCTCACGGGTGTTGACCCGCAGCTACGGCGGGCCAACAACCCGCTGTGGATCCTGCGCCACGCTACTGTCCCGCCGCCGGTCGCGCTCTACCTCTCGGGCGGGCGCAACGACGGCTACCGCGACGGCCTCGCGCTGCGGCGGGCGGCAGCGCCTCCGACGCGTGTGGTGGTCACCGAGGTGAGCGGGCCGCACACCATCGGGCTGTGGAAGTACCAGGTGCCGCAGGTCTTCCGCTGGCTCACGATCCAACTGTCGCCCTACATGCGCTGGGTCGCTCACGCGAAGGGCATCTGATCGATCGCCCGGACCCCGCCTACGACATCACCGGCGCCCACGACGGGTCGGGAACCGTCGACGTACGGCTGCCGCCCCGGAACTCATCCGGCGACAGCGGCGACCAGGGGTGCCAGGAACGGGTTCGGCGTCCCGTGCTAGAAGATGTCCAGGCTGTCGCGGCACGCGTCGTGGCGACGAAGAGCAGCGAGCGTGCCTGCTGTACCTCGCGCCGGTAGCGCACCGGATCGGTGGTGCGCCTCCGCCGCGCGCAACATCTTCCAGTGCGCGGGCCGCAGTTCCTGTGCCTCGTCCACGACGAGGTGCCGGTAGCGGTAACGGAGCCGACCGCCCGAGCCCGCCTGCAGGTGGATGTTGTCCAGCCCGCCGGCTTCCTCCCGCTGCTGGTCGATTGCCAGGATGGACTGCTCGCGCTGCATCTCCAGCCGCGCAGCCCGCTCCGACACCTGGTGCCAGGTCTGCCGGCCGAGGCGGTCCAGGCTCTGGGTGAAGCGCTCGGCGAGCTGCCAGATCTCGGCGCGCTCGGTGATCCGTACTCCGTGCCGTGGCGGACGCGGTCAGTGCAATGCCATCCACTCCGTGGCCGCGCCCGACGGAGATCTGTCTGGATGAGGCAACGCACCATCAGTAACGCCCGGTGGCGGTAGCTTTGGGGCGAGCGTGACGTAGCGTTTCCCCTTTGGCGGTGTTCGGAAGAGCACTGCATGGCACCGTTGCGCCCTCATCAGTCGTGGGGCACCGAGGGGTATTGGGATGAAGCTCTGCTTCCTCGTCGAAGAGCTGTACCGGCATGACGGCATGCCGCTTGACGTGGTCCGACGACTGTCGTCGTGGGGCCACCAGGTGGATGTGGTGCGCCCCGGCGGCTCGCTGCTGCGGATCTCGGAAGAGGTGCGGGCGGGGACCCATGACGCCTGGGTGCTCAAGACCGTGTCCGGCGGCCCCGGGCTCACCCTGCTGGAGGCCGCGGCGGCTGTGGGCCTGACCACGGTGAACGACGCGCGGTCGATCCGCGCGGTGCGCGACAAGGTCCTCACATCGGTCATCGCGCGACAGCACGGGCTACCGGTTCCGGTGACCTATTCGGCACCGAGGGCCACGCTGTTCGCGGATGTTCCCGACGAGCTCTTCCCCCTGGTGGTCAAGCCCGCCGACGGCAGTTCGGGGCGCGGGGTGCGGCTCGTGTCGGACCCCGGGCGGCTGGTGGAGGCGGAGCAGGCGGGGGAGGGCCAACTCATCGCACAGCCCTACGTGTCCAACTCGGGCTCCGATCTGAAGGTCTACTGTCTCGCGGGCGAATTCCATGCGACCTTGCGCCGCTCCCCGCTCCACCCGGACGGGCCGGTCGACGAGGGAGCCGTCCCCCTGCCCGCCGAGGTGGCCGCAGTGGCGGCGCAGGTGGGTGCGGTCTTCGGCCTCGATCTGTACGGCATCGACGTGGTGCTCGGCCCCGACGGCCCCGTGATCGTCGACATCAACGACTTCCCGAGCTTCCGCCAGGTCCCCGACGCCGTATCCCGGTTGGCCGGAGCCGTCCTCGACCTGGCCAGGGCGGGCGGCGCTGCCAGGGCGGGCATGCTCGCCCCTGCTCCGCGCATTCCCGCTCAGCCGTACATCCCCCATGGACTGCCTCATCCGCACCCCGTCCCCGGCCCCGAAGCGGACATGCTGGCAGCCGTGCCGGGAGCCGCGCAGATATGAGGGTGTGTCTGCTGACCGACAAGCCGGATCATCCGCTGCTCGCCGCAGCCTCTTCCGCGCTGATCGAGGCGGAGCACCGGGTGACGTTCCTGAACCCGGACACCGGAACCGGATCCCCGTCGGAACTGGTGACCCCGGACGATCTCGCCGATGTCTACCTCCTCAAGGCTCATACCCCCCGGGCACTGGCGCTGGCCCGTTTCCTCGAAGCACACGGCGCCCGGGTGGTGAACTCCGCCGCCGCGACCGAGCTGTGCCAGGACAGGAGCCGGATCGCCGCCGTGGCGGAAGGCGCCGGCCTGCCGATGCCCCGGACAAGAACCCTGGATGCACTGTCCGAAGCTCTCCACGGAGCGGAGCGGCCGGAGAGCGGCTATCCGCTCATGGTCAAGAGCCGCCACAGCCGGCGCGCGGACCTGGTCGCCCGCGTGGACGGTCCGTCCGAGCTTTGGGACCTTGCTGCCCAGTGGTCCGACGAGCCTGTCGTCCTACAGGAGTTCGTCGCGAACAGCGGCTGGGACCACAAGCTGTGGGTGATCGCGGGGGAGGTGTTCGCGGGAGTGCGCCCCGCACCCGTGGGCGCCCCGCCGGACGGTGCGCAGTCTGCGCCACTGGTCCGTGACCTGCCGCAGGCCTGGACCGGACTCGCCCTCCACACGGGAGAGGTCTTCGGTCTGGATGTTTACGGTGTCGACCTGCTGGACCGTGCGGGGGCGCCCGTCGTCGTCGACATCAACGCCTTCCCGGGCATCCGCGGACCGAAGGGCGCCCCCGCGGCGCTGGCAGCCCTGGCACTGCGAAGCCCCCGGCCGCTCCGCCTTCCCACCTACGAGGCCTGACACACCCCGGCCTGCACCAGGAACTCGCTGGGGGTGCCCGCGCCCGACCACGACACATGCAGCCCGCCCCGGGCCCGCGTGCACGCGATGAACAGCAGGCAGCGTTCCGCCAGCAGGTCCGACTCGTGCTGGAGCCGGCCGATGTCGGCGTAGCCGCGCCACACGTCCCCCATGCCGCCGTTGTCGAGCGGCTCCAGGAGCTCGTGCCGACCCGCGATCGGCTGCTGCTGCGGCACATTGCCCGCGTGTGTGCGAGTGCTGGCCGGTGTGCACTGACGGACCGGCTTTCGGCAGGGTGGAGGGCAAGTGTCCCTGGTGGGGCGATCTTTCGTGCCGTGGCGGCGGCACGGACGCGTTCGGGTCGCCTCTTTCCGGTCACGGGGCCACGGGGCATCGGCCGGCCTACGGCGAGGGCGCCGCCAGGACGGACCCGGAACACACGGCCCACACCGTCTTGCCCGGTCCGTCCGCGCACGGGTACCAGCCCCAGCGGTCCGCGAGCGCGGCCACCAGGAGCTGACTTCGTGTCCGGTGCCAGCGGAAGGGCAGGTCGGGGAGACCTTGTCCCAGCTGGCAGGCCATTGGGACCGGCTCACTGCCGCCCCGGAAGGCCCGGATGCCTGGACCGCGGCACGGCGCACCCAGCTGACGGAGCTGGATGCCCCCGGCAGGGGTGTCTGCGCGCCACTGAACGACGGGTTGTTGTCAGCCGTAGTTGTCAAAGGGCCGGAGG
>NZ_JBHVFF010000068.1:0-25518 GCF_042801895.1 Streptomyces sp. NPDC057543
ACGGACGACCTCGCCGGCATTGCTCTACACAGCGACTTGTTCGCACTTCCCAATCGGCGGCCGAGTCGTCGTGGGGAGCCGGGCGGCCAAGCACCCGCAGCCACGAACGGCAGCCACTTGTCAGCCACACCCAGCTCCCCTGGGTGCCCTCACCCTACGAACGGGAGGACCAACCCGTTCAAGAAGGTAGAGCCACTTGTCACCGGGCCGGGGCAGCCGGCGGCGCAGCGCGCCGGATCGACCCCGCTGGGCCCTGCCGCCTACGGGCAATGCCCCTGCAGGCTTCTGGGTACCCACGACCGTCCCTGGAGACTGCCAACGGGGGTGCGGCGCAGGGTGGTGCCCGACGGCGCGACACAACTGCAACCGTTAGGTTGCAGTTACGGGCTCCGATGTGCAACCATTGAGTTGCGGATCGATGCGCGGGAAATACCCGAGGGAGGAAGTTATGAACGACACCACCTACACCGACGCCGAGCTCACCGAGCTTGACCGGATCGCCCGGCAGATCGACATCGACGCCCCGGCAGAGCGGGTCTGGGAGTTGGTCGCGCGCCCCGGCTGGTATGTCAACGACGGCGCGGTCGAGGCCGATCCGGACCTGTGCTACGAGGGCGACGTGGCCGTGGTGCGCCATCCGACGCTGGGCGAGTTCCGGTTCCGGACAGTGACGCTGGACAAGCCGCGCTACGCCGCGTTCCGCTGGATCGGTACCCCGTTCCGGGATGAGTCGACGCCCTCGACCCTCGTCCAGTTCTGGATCGACGAGCGGGACGGCGGCGGGGTGACGCTACGCGTCGTCGAGAGTGGATTCTCCGGCCTCGCCGACGACCCGGCCGCGTGGCTGAAGGAGCGCGAGGGAAACGACAAGGGGTGGCTCGCCGAACTGGAGGCCGCGAAGGCGTTCGTCGAGAAGTCCGCGCCGACCCCGACGACGCAACCGTGACCGCCACTCTCCCCGTCATGTGTGCAGCGCTCGGCGACCCGACGCGCTGGGAGATCCTCACCCGGCTCGGCGAGGGCCCCAAGTCGGCGTCCACGCTGGCCCGGGTGCTGCCGGTGAGCCGACAGGCGATCGGCAAGCACCTGGAGGTGCTGCGCGAGGTCGGGCTGGTCGAGTCCGAGCAGCGCGGGCGCGAGGTCGTCTATCTCGCGGTCGGCGTCCGGCTCGGCGAGCTGGCCCGGGAACTGGACCGGATCGGCCGCTCCTGGGAGACCCGCCTGCTGCGGCTCAAGGAACTGGCGGAGCGCCCCGGCCCGGCAGCCCCAGAAGCCTCCGAGTGACGGAAGACGACTGATGACTTACGACGATTGGACACGATCGTGACCGAGCACGACAGCAGGAGGGCGGACCCCGACCGCGCGCCGGCGCTGCCGCCGGTGGCCAAGCGGGCCGCCTTCCAGGCCGAACTGGACAAGCTGCGAGTCCGCGAGAAGGCGCACACCCGGGAAGGCGACGCAATCGCCGCGGCCCGGCGCCGGCTGCCCATGGTCGAAGTGACCGCCGACCTCGAACTGACCGGGCCCGACGGGCCGGTCACACTGCTCGACGCGTTCGAAGGGCGCCGGCAGCTCATCGCCTACTACTTCATGTGGCACGACGGCCACAACGCGGCCGGGCAGTGCGAGGGCTGCACCTGGGTCACCACCCAGGTGCAGGAGCTGTCCTACCTGCACTCCCGCGACATCACTTACGCGGTCTTCTGCCAAGGCCCGTACGAGGAAAGCCGCCGCTACCGGGACTTCATGGGCTGGGAGGTGCCGTGGTACTCGGCGCTTCCGTCGCATGACGAGCTCCTGGTCGGACGCCACGTCGGCATGATGCACCTGGTCTGCTACCTGCGCGACGGCGACCGCGTCTACAAGACCTACTGGACGACGCTGCGCGGGGTGGAGGCGACGGACTACAGCTACGCGCTCATGGACCTCACCGTGTACGGACGCCAGGAGCTGTGGGAGGACTCGCCCCCCGGCTGGCTGCGTGGCCAGGGAACACCCGCCGACCACGTCGGCCTGCGGAGCAACGGACGTCCCATCCCCCAGTGGTCCCGCATCGAGGCCGGGCGCTTTGACGACCTCACGCCTCGACCCTGACGGTACAGTCGACTCGCAGTCCCGGGTGGTTGGCGATCAGCCGCCGGTTCCGGAATACGCCGGGAAAGTGCCGTAGGCCGCTGTGATCGACCCCGACGGCGAGCGGCTGATGGCGATTCTTGGAAACGACCAGGATTGCTCTTCGCCCCGCTTGAACAAGCCCTCGAGTGAACGGGGAAGTTTAGTGAGCGCGAGTTGGGCCGTCGCGCCATCAGCGTTTGATGCGCCCGCGGATGGCGAGGGCTCCGAGGGCGAGGAGGGTGGGTTCGAGGAGGCGGGAGGCCATCTCGATGGGGTGCAGATCTTATGAGGGTGCCTCGTTGGGGTGATTCGCTGGGTTTGTCGTGTGGTGGTGCGGAGCCGTCTCTACCGTCGGCAAGGTGAGCCCGCCGAGGGTGCGGGAACCGGGTGAGGGCGAGGTGGCGGGGTGCCGTCGTTGATGGCCGCGTTGGAAGCCAGGGAGAGTGCGTGCCGCTCCAGGGCTGAGGAGTTGCGCGCGCAGATCGCAGGGATTTCCGAGGAGTTGTCCCAGGTGGAGTCCGAGCTGTCCCGGCTGCAGATCACGCGGGAGACGGTGAAAGCGGTGCTGGCGGACGGCCCGCCGGCGGCGGTCGCGGGCGACGAGACCGGTCCGGAAGCGTCCGGGTCGGCCGATGTGGCCGCGGCGCTGGTGGCGGCGGAGGCCGTGGGCGACGCGACGGTGATATCGCCGGACTACCAGCGGATCACCGCTCTGTTCGCCACGTCCGGGTCGGCGTGGCGGTGCAAGGACGTGTGCGTGGAGTTGGGGCTTCAGACCGAGGCCCGTCACGTGGAGGGAATGCGTTCGAAGCTGAAGCGTCTGGTGGAGCGGGGGATCCTGGCCGAGACCGTGCCGGGGCTGATCACCGTGGACGGACGGAAGCTGGGGTGGTCCCGGCGGAGGAGTCGTCCGGCTCACCGTGGCCGACCGGCCACCGGTTCGCCGACCGGACCCGGACCATGCACGCCACGATTCATGCCTTCGTCGAGGCAGGGCATATCCGCCACAGCAGGATGGACATCAGGTCAGAGCCCCGGCACATTCGCCCGCCGCCAGGCCTGGCACACCCCCACTCACCGAAGAGAAACGCTTCCGAGAACGTCGCGGGGGTCTAAGTGGCTCTTGAGCAGCCCGGCGACCATGCGCACCTGTTCCGGCACGTAGCGCAGGTAGGCGTCGTAGTTCTTCGGACCGATGCCATGTTCGGCGCTGAATGTGCCGCCGTGCCGGTGGACCACGATGTCGTAGACGAACATGCGCAGCGCGTTCACCGCGTCGCGATCGGCTGCGACGCTCTCGGGCAGCGGCAGGATCATGTGGATGCCGCCGTCGCCGTAGTGGCCCAGTTCGATGGGTTCGATGTGCGCGTAGGACAGGGCGAGTTGGGCGACGACGTCGGCGCGGCAGGCGGCTATGCGGGAGCGGGGCGCGGCCAGGTCGAGGCTGAGTACCGGGTCCATCCGTTCGGTGATCTCCGGGATGGCGTGCCGGACCTCCCACATGTGGTGTGCCGGGCCGACGCGTGCGTCGGTGAGCCAGCCCCGGTCGGTGGCTTCCTCCAGACCGGCGGTGAGCAGGTCGCCGGCCTGGTCGTCGGCGGCCGCGATCTCCACCAGGACCAGGAAGCCGTCGCTGTCGGGCACCCGGTGCGTCAGCTGCGAGAAGTGGTTCGCGAGCAGCCTGACGGCAGCGGGCGACACGACCTCGTAGGCGGACAGTGCGGGCCCGCAGCGGCTTTCGAGATCGGTCAGCACGTCCAGCAGGTGGTGTTCGGGCACCGCGAGCCAGGCCGCGGCGCGGGAGGCGGGCAGCGGCGCCAGTTCGAACGCTGCCTCGGTGACCACGCCGTACGCCCCGGCGGTGCCGATGAAGACCTGCTTGAGGTCGAGTCCTTCGTTGCGTTTGCGCAGGGGGCGCAGCAGGTCGAGTACGGTTCTGGCGCCGTCGGGGACGGCTGCGCGCAGACCGAGCACCCGGCTTCGTACATCGCCGTACTTGATCAGGTGCGAGCCGGCGGTGTTGGTGCTGACCATGCCGCCGGCCGAGGGGCTGGATCCGACCTCGACCGGGAGGTGCAGGCCGTCGGCGGCCAGGCGTTCGTTGATCTCGTCCAGGTTCCAGCCGGCACTTACGACCAGGGTGCGGCCGGCGACGTCGATGTCGAACGTGCCGCGCAGGCGTTCGGTCGACAGGACGCCCGTGTCGTCCGGCAGTGCGGCGGCGACGAGTCCGGAGTTGGCCCCCTGCGGCACCAGGCGGATGCGGTGACGGTGGGCCCAGTCCAGTACGGCCGCGACCTGGGCCGTGTCCGCGGGCCGCACCGCGAATGCGGCCCGGCCGGACAGCCCGTTCGGCGCGTGTTCGTACCGGGCGAGATCCGATGCGGTGGTGAGCAGGCCGGCCGGGCCGACCAGCTCGCCGAGTTCGTCTAGTGCCGCAGTGCGCACGAGAGCCTCCTCTTGTCGTCAGCGGGCGGTGGTGGGGAGCACGGTCGCCGGCTCGGCGGACGGCGCGCGCCGTCGTTTCAGGGGTGAGGTCTCCGGCAGCAGGAACACCGCGGCCAGGGCGGACACGACCGCGATCGCCGTGATGTAGATGGCCGGTGCGTAGGTGGAGTGGGTGCTGTTGATGAGGAACTCCGACATGTATGGCGCGGTGCCGCCAAAGAGCAGATACGACAGGTTGTAGCCGATGGCCGATGCGCTGTAGCGCACGTGTGGCGGGAACAACTCGGAGACGATCAGGCTGGAGGCCGGGCTGAACGCGCCCGCCATGAGTGCGAACAGTGACTGGCCGAGGAAGGCGAACCAGAAGCCGCCTTGGGCGGAGATGAGGAACGCGGGTATCGCGAGCACGCCGAAGCCGACCGTCGCATAGACCAGCATCGGTTTGCGTCCGAACCGGTCGGCGAGGTGGCCGTGCAGGGGCGCGCAGGCGATGAGGACGCCGTAGGCCGCGGCGGACGACCACAGCGCGGTCACGCGGTCGATCCCTGCGTGGGTGGTCAGGAACGTAGGCCAGTAGGTACCCAGGACGTAGAAGGCCACCGCGTTGATCATGATGAGGAGGAACAGGGTGGTGATCGGCTTTCGCTGGGTGTCCAGCGCCTCGCGGATGGGCGCCCGGCGCACTTCGGCCCGCTGCTCGAGCTGTTTGAAGTCGGGAGTCTCCTCCACCCGGAACCGCAGGTAGAGGCCGACCAGTCCGGCGGGCAGAGCGATCAGGAACACCACCCGCCAGCCCCACGCCTGCATGGCGTCCACGCCGATGCCCTGGGTGAGCAGCGCGGTGAGCGCCACGCCGGTGGCCGACGCGAGGAACGTAGCCGTGGACAGTGCGCTGGTGTAGAGCCCGCGCCGTGCCTGTGGCGCGCTCTCCACGATCATGATGGACGCGCCGGCGAACTCGCCGCCTGCGGAGAATCCCTGGAGCAGTCGCAGTGCGAGGAGCAGGAGGGGCGCGAGCAGGCCTACGCTGTCGTAGGTGGGGAGTACGCCGATCAGGGCGGTCGAGCCGGACATCAGCAGCACGATCAGTGCGAGCGTGCGCTTGCGGCCCAGGCGGTCGCCCATCCTGCCGAACACCACCGCGCCCACCGGCCGCGCGACGAACGCGAGCCCAAAGACGGCGAAGGTGGACAGCAGCGCGGCGGTGCCGTTCTCGTGCGGGAAGAAGCGGGTCGCGATGACCGGCGCGAGAAAGCCGTAGATCGAGAAGTCGAACCATTCGATGAAGTTACCGATGGCCGTCGCGAGGACAGCACGACGCAACGGTCTGCCGGCGGGGGCTGTGGGTTCGGTCATGGGGAACGGTCCTCTCCGGACGTCGGGAGCCGTACGCTAGCGATACGTCGGGCCCGGAACCGATAGTCCAGCATTGCCGATCACAAGCCGATTGATGCCCTCATGAGCAATGATCCGACCGTTCAGCAGCTCCGAGTCTTTCAAGCGGTCGCCGAGGAACTGCATTTCGGGCGCGCCGCCCGCCGGCTCCACACCACCCAGCCGCCATTGACCCGGCACGTGCAGGCGCTGGAGCGCGCGATCGGCGTCACCCTCCTGGAACGTAGCTCCCGCCGGGTCGACCTGACCCCGGCGGGAGCCGCGCTGTACGCGGAGACCGTGGTGGTGCTGGCCCGCCTGGACCGGGCGGTCGAGCTAGCCCGGCAGCGCGCAACCGGGCAGGTCGGCCGTCTCGTACTCGGCTACGTCGAACCGCTGGCCATCGACCTGCTGCCCCGAGTGCTGCGCGCGTTCCGCCAGTTGCACGCGGACATCGACCTGCGGCTGCACGAGTTGCACACGCAGGAGCAGATCGACGCGCTGCACGCTGGCACCATCGACTGCGGCCTGCTGCGGGCCCCGGCCAACGCCGACCCCGCGCTGTCCTTCGAGCAGGTGTGGACCGACGTACTCATGGCCGCGCTGCCCGCGAACCACCGACTGGTCCGCGCGGGGCGCGCGGAGATCGACCTCATCGAACTATCCGACGAGCCGTTCGTGCTGTACGAGCGGGCGCTCGGCCAGGGACTCATCAGCGCGACGCTGAGCGGCTGCGCGGCGGCCGGTTTCACGCCGATGGTCGCCCACCAGGCGCAGAGCACACCGATGTTGCTCACCCTGGTCGCCGCAGGAGAGGGAGTGGCGCTGGTGTCCGGGGAGATCGCCAGAGTGCCCCGGCCCGGCGTCGGATTCCTCCAGCTGCGCGGCCGGCCGGCCCGGTCTGACGTGCTGCTCGGCTGGCGGCGCGGCGAGATCAGCCGGACCCGCGACGACCTGCAGCACCTGGTGCGCACCGCGCCCCGGACTGACGATACCCATCAGAGCAATGATGAGCATGGCAACGGCATCGAGCGGGCATCGACGCTCGATTAGCGTGAAACCTCCGATGCACACCATGCCTGCCGGAGGACTGCTGATGAACCGCCATGATGTCGATTGGCGAGGCTACTTCGCCGCGCTGCCCACCCCGTTCACCAGGCAGGGCGACCTCGACCTGGACGCGTTCACCACGACCGTACGGCTATTCGTCACGCAGGGAGCACACGGGCTGCTCGTCAACGGCAGCACCGGCGAATGGGCCGCGCAGTCCACCGAGGAACGCAAGCGACTCGCCGAGACCGCCGTCTCCGCCGCGGCCGGTCAGGTCCCCGTGATCGTCGCGGTCACCCATCCGCAACCCGCCGCCGCCGTCGAACTCGCGCGGCACGCAGAGGCGGCGGGAGCCGACGCGATCATGGTGCCGCCACCGCCGGCGGTGCGGCCCACCCCTGCCGAGCTGCATGCCTACATCACCGAGGTCGCAGCCAGTACCGGCTTGCCGTGCTGGCTGTACAACTTCCCCCAGGAGAACGCCACTCACCTCATTGTCGCCCAGATCAGTGAGCTGGTCCGGCTCCCCAACGTGGTGGCCGTCAAGCAGAGCATCGCGGACGACAGCGAGCTGCAGGCGACGATCGAGGCCGTCGGCGACACCACCCTCGTCTTCGGCAACCTGCTCTCCCGGCGCGGTCTCGCCGCGATCGCCGACGGTCACGGGGACGGTCACTTCGGCTCCGGCATGCCCCTCGGCAGCCGCATGCCCCGCTTCTTCGACCTCGCGTGGAAGGGAGACCTCGAAGAGGCCGGGCGGATCGCCGACGACTTCGCCGCATTCATGGCCCGGTTCAAGGGGCAGGACCACGATGGGTACAACTGGCGGTACGGCGGTATGCAGGCCTCGCTGAAGGCAGTCATGAACCTCCAGGGCCAGCCCGGCGGTTACCCGCGCCGCCCCAAACTGCCCATCTCCGACCCGGGCACACTCCAGGAAATCGCCCGCGCACTCACCGAGTTCGGCCTCGCGGTCGTGGACTGACCGATGCCTCACCCCACTCACCCGCTGGACCGGACGCGCGATGCCGCACACCACCGCATGCCACCCTCGGCCTGGGCCTACCTGATGGGCGCCGCCGTCGACGAACACACCGCGCGGTGGAACACCACCCGGTACGCCGAACTGGCGCTGTTGCCCAGAGTCTGCGTCGACGTGTCCGATGTCGACACCTCGTGCACCCTGCTCGGCACGCGGCTCAACCATCCGATCCTGCTCGCCCCGGTCGCGTTGCAGCGGCTGTTCCACGCCGACGGCGAGCACGCCACCCTGGCCGGCGCGGCAACCGGGGGAACCCTGCCGGTGATCAGCATGGAGTCGAGCGTGTCCCTGCGCGACCTCTCCGGGGCCGGCTCGCCGCCGTTCTGGTTCCATCTCTACGTCCAGCGCGACCGCGGCCTGACCCGCGAACTCATCGCCCGGGCCGAGGACGCCGGTGCCGAAGCGCTGGTCCTCACCCTGGACACCCCGGTGGCCGGCCACCGCTACCGGCAGCAGGCCGCCATGACACACCTGCCGGACGGCGTCCGGCGGGCGAATCTGCCCGACGACGCCGATCCACGGCTGGCCGGGGGCTGTCTCGACCCGTCGGTGACCTGGACGGACGTCGAGCAACTGGCGTCGGCCACCCGGCTTCCCGTCGTTGGCAAGGGCGTCCTGCACCCGGACGACGCGCTGCGCGCCTGCGCGGCGGGCCTTGCCGCAGTGGTGGTGTCCAACCACGGCGGACGCAACCTGGACACCGCCGTGGCCACCGTCGACCAACTGCCGGCGGTGGCCGAAGCGGTCGCCGGCCGGATCCCCGTTCTGGTGGACGGCGGCATCCGGCGCGGCACCGACGTCCTCAAAGCCATCGCCCTCGGCGCCACCTCGGTCCTCATCGGGCAGCCGTACGTGTGGGGGCTCGCCACGGACGGCGCCGACGGAGTACGCGCGGTCGTCGACCTGCTCCGCGACGAACTCGCGACGGCCATGGCGCTGTGCGGCACACCCAGGCTGGAACTCATCGACGAGAGGGTGCTGGCACGCTGACGCCGCCGACATAACGCGGCCAGCCCCGGGATGCCCGGGGCCGGCCTTCGTGCGCAGTGGCTCTACTCAGCGAGCACGGTCGTGCGCGTCAGAGGCAGGCGCAGGGTCTCCCGGAAGAAGAACCACACCACGAGCCCGGACACGACCGCCAGGCCCATCAGGTAAAGGCCCGGCGCGAGCGGTGTACCGGCGAGGGACACCAGGCCGGTCGCGGCGAACGGTGCCGTGCCGCCGAACAGGACGTACGCGGCGGTGTAGCCGATGGCGGAACCGCTCGCCCGCAGCTGGCCGGGGAACATCTCGACCATCGCCGGCACGTTGGACGTGCCGATCACCGAGACCAGCACGGCGAGGACCACCGTGCCGGCGATCGCCCCCGCGAGACCGGTGCCGATCAGCCAAAATGCGGGCAGTGTGGCCACCGCGAAGCCTCCGCACGCCACGAGCAGCATCGGCTTGCGGCCGAAGCGGTCGCTGGCCGCGGCCATCAGCGGACACGCAGCGCTGTACGCGAGCATGGCCACCACGCTCGTGAGCATGGCTTCCGACTTGGTGTACCCGATCTCCTCGGACATGTAGGCGATCATGTAGCTGCTCATCAGGTAGTACCCGACGGCGTTGGTGATGCTGTAGCCGAACAGCGTCAGAACCTGTCGGCGGCACGTACGCCACGCCTCGCGCAGCGGCGCCTCCTGGACCGCCTCGCGCTTCTCCATCGCCCGGAAGACCGGGGTGTCCTGGATACGGCTGCGCAGGTAGAGGCCGATGAGTCCGAGCGGCCCGGCCAGCAGGAACGGTATGCGCCAGCCCCAGCTGTTCAGCGCCGGGTCGTCCAGCGTGGAGGTGATCAGGAGGCCCATCGCGGCTCCGGCGACGGAGGCGATCCCGACCGTGATCGGCACGACGCTCGCGTAGCGCGCACGGCGGCCCTCGGGCGCGTACTCCATGATGAACGCCGACGCCCCGGTGTACTCGCCGCCGGTGGAGAAGCCCTGGAGCGCCCGCAGCAGGAACAGCAGCACCGGTGCGAGGATGCCGAGCCCGGCGTATGTGGGCAGCAGACCGATGAGCAGCGTCGAGCCGCTCATGCACAGCACGCTGAGCGCGAGCATGCGGTTGCGGCCGATGCGGTCGCCGTAGCGGCCGAAGAACGCGGCGCCCAGCGGACGGGCGATGAATCCGCCGGCGAAAATGCCCCAGGTGGCCAGCAGTGCCGCGGTCTTGTCGTACTGCGGGAAGAACAGTCCGGCGATGGTGGCCGACATGATGGCGTAGGCACCGGAGTCGAACCACTCCACGAAGTTGCCGACGGCCGTGGCGGCGGCGACCTTGCGGCGCACTCCCGGAGCGTCGGGGCCGTCTGGTCCCGTGGTCTTTTCGGCGGTGAGCGTGGGCAGGGAGGTGTCTCTGTCCGTCGTCATGTACGTCCGTCCTTCCGGGGTGGCGACGCGGCGTCGGGGGTGGCGGATCCGGCGTCTCGGGCGCGCAGGGCCGCACGCTGGATCTTTCCGGTGGCCGAACGGGGCAGTTCGCCGACGAACTCGATCAGGCGGGGGTAGGCGAAGCGGGAGTGCGCGGCGCGGGCGTGGCGCGAGATGTCCCGTGCCAGGTCCTCCCCCGGCTCGTAGCCGGGGTTGAGCTCGATCCAGGCCTTGACGGCCTGGCCGCGGACCGGGTCGGGGACGCCCACGACTCCGGCCTCGGCGACGGCGGGGTGACCGCGCAGGACAGCCTCCACTTCGTACGGTCCGACACGGTAGCCGGACGTCTTGATGACGTCGTCGGTGCGGCCGAGGAACCAGAAGTAGCCGTCCTCGTCCATGACCGCCTGGTCCTTGGTGCGGTACCAGGCGCCGCCGAAGGACTCAGCCGACGCTTCCGGCCGGTTCCAATAGCCCAAGGGGAACTGGGGGTTGGACCCGGCCCGCAGACAGATCTCGCCCGGCTGTCCCACGGCCGCCTCGCGACCGTCGGCGTCCAGCAGCGCCACCTCCCAGCCGGGCAGCGGCCGCCCCATGGACCCGGGCTTGACCGGCACACCGGGGAAGTTGCCGAGCAGGGGGTACGACTCGGTGGACCCGTAGTAGTCCAGCGGGGTCACGCCGAACTGGGCGGAGAACCACTCGATGAGATCGGCGGTGAGCGGCTCGTTCGAACAGCACACCACCCGCAGCGACTGCGGATGACGGCTGCCCGCATCCGGGACATCCTGCATCATCTTACGGAGAAAGGTGGGGTTGACCAGGGCCGTTGTGACCTTGTTACGGGACATGCCGGCCAGCAGTCCGGCTGGGTCGAAACCGCCGGACGGCCGGTACACGTAGTGGACTGCGCCGGCCCGCAGGGGGCCCATGAGCTTGGCCATCGACCAGGCCCAGTCGCCCGCTCCGTAGAACACGTCTCCGGGCCGCACGTCGTGGCAGTAGTGGAACTCGTTGTGCCCGAGCAGGGTCCGGTGGGCGTGGACGATGCCCTTGGCGGCGCCGGTGGTGCCGGAGGTGTAGAAGATGAGGGCCGGGTCGTCGGCGGCGGTATCGGCGGTGGCGTACACGGGCGGCAGTTCACCGATGGCCGGGTCGTCGACGTTCACCACCGTGCCGCCGAATCCCGCGGCGCGCTCCAGGGCCGAGGTCTCGGTGACCAGGACGGTCGTGCCCGAGTCGGCGAGCCGGTAGCGGATGGGCTCGTCGGCCCACAGCAGGGACATGGTCACCAGGACGGCGCCGGTGCGCAGCACGCCGAGATAGGTGGCCGGAGTGTCGGGGCGCTGAGGGAGCAGCACCGCCACCCGGTCGCCCTGGCGCACACCGAGTTCGTGGAGGTGGGCGGCGACCTGGCGGGAGCGGTCCTGGATCTGCTGCCAGACGACCTCCTCCCGATGACCGGTGTGGTCCTCGAAGACGAGCGCCAGGCGGTCGCCCGGGTGCCGGTCGGCGACATCCGCCGCCATGTTGTAGCGCGCGGGAACGGTCCATCGATGTTCCTCGACAAGACGGCGGTAGGCGCGCTCGCCGTCGTCGGCCGTGCGGGTGTCCGGCGTGACACTGGTGGTCATGGGGCTCAGGGGTCCTCTCCTACGAAGCCGGTGGGCGGCGGTGTCAGCCGCGGCGGCCGGCGAGGAACCTGGCCATCTCGCGCTGTGGCTCGCCGGTGGCGTAGGCGGCGACGTGCACCTTCTTGGCCGCGTCGATGGCGTCGTCGAGGCCCGCGTCGTCGAGTTCGCGGAGCCGGCCCTTGGTGAGGGCCACGGCGCCCGGCGGGAGTTCGGCGAGGCGGGCGGCCTCGGCCAGGGCGGCGACCTTGACCTCGTCCTCGGCGACCAGGCGGGAGAGCAGCCCGAGACGCAGGGCCTCGGTGCCGTCGACGAGGCGGCCGGTGAGCGCGAACTCGGCGGTCTTCGCCCGGCCGAGAATGCCGCTCATGGCCCAGATGCCGGTGATGCTGGGGATGCCGGACAGGACTTCGGGCTGTCCCATCCGGACGGCCGCGTGGCCGATGCGCAGGTCCGCGAGCAGCGCGAACTGGAAGCCCGAGCCCGCGGCGACGCCGTTGACAGCTGCGATGACCGGCTTGTCGAGGCCGCGTACGGCGCGGAACAGTCGGCCGAAGTCGTCGATCCACGCCTCGGCGGCCGCGTGGTCGTCGGGGTCGATGGCGGCGGTCTCGGCGAGGTCCTGGCCTGCGCAGAAGGCGCGGCCGGTGCCGGTGAGGACGACCGCGCGGCAGCCCGCGTCCTCACCCGCCTCGTCGAGCGCCTCGACGAGGCAGCCGCGCATGGCGCCGGTCCAGGCGTTGAGCTTGTCGGGCCGGTTGAGGGCGATCTCGGCGACGTGGGCGCCAGTGGTCTCGTCGGTCACCGGGTGGCGGGTGACGACGACGGTCGTGTTCTCGGTCATGCAGGCGTGCCTTTCTGAGGATGGGCAGGCGAAGTCGGCGGCGGGGGCGCCGTGCGGGAGACGGGGGTGACGGGTGGATGTCCGCGAGCGGGCTTCCCGTCAGCAGTCATGCAAACAGCCGGGAATGCGATCCGGCCAACACCAATCGGGACTGGCGGTGATATCGAAGCGATATGGTCGGCCTCATGGAGCTCCGTCACCTGCGCTATTTCGCCGTCCTCGCCGAGGAGCTGCACTTCGGCCGGGCGGCGACGCGGCTGCACATGGCCCAGCCGCCGCTGTCCCAGCGCATCCGCGACCTGGAGCGCGAGCTCGGTGTCCGGCTCTTCGACCGCAGTCGTCATCAGGTCCAGCTCACCGAGGGCGGTGCCCTGCTCCTGGAGCATGTGCGGCCCGTGCTGGCCGCGGTGGACACCGCGCGCGAGGCGATGCGCAGGATCCGGCCGGGCGAGGCGGGCATGCTGCGCGTCGGCGTACCGCCGGACACCGGCCCTCAATTGCTCGCGAACCTGACAGCGGGTTTCACCGACCGGGTGCCCGACGTGCTGATCGACCTCCACGAGCTCACCACGGACGAGCAGTTGACCCGGCTACGGGAGGGTGAGCTGGACGCGGGCGTGGTGCGCCACCCGTCGGACACGGTGGGTCTGGAGTCGGGGCCGGTGGCGCGGCGTGAACTGGGCGTGATTCTCCGGTACGACCACGCCGCGGCGGCGTCCGGCGGCCCTGTGCGGCTGCGTCAGCTGGACGGAGCGCCGCTGGTGATCTTCCCGCGCGCGATGGCGCCGCGTCTGTACGACCACATGCTGACGATCTGCCGCGACGAGGGGTTCCTGCCGGGCTCCATCAGGCACGCGCGCAATCCGAACTTCGTCCACGGCCTCGTACTCGCGGGCCGCGGCATCCACCTCAACTCGGCCCCCACGACACCGCTCGCCGACGGGCTCGTGTGGCGGCCGCTGCAGGACACGCCTCTGGCGTGGCTGACCTCGGTGGTGTGGGTGCCGAGCCGGCGCAACGAGGCGATCGCCGCGTTCGCGGAGGCCGTCTCCGAGGGCCTCGCGGCGGCCGGACACCACATCGCGGACACGCGATCACCTACCCGGACAAGCACGTGATGTCGGCAGGGGGACCGGGGGGCGCTCGCCGTGTCGGACTGGAGCCGGGTCGCGTGGGATGTGCTGCGTGATGAAGGGGAGTTGATCGCCGTTCTGGCAGGTGAGCTCGGTCTCTGGGCGGCTTTCGGGTCGATCCATCCGCTCACGCTGCCGAACCGGCCGCACAACAGCCTGTACGTGGTGTCCGACCAGGGCCGTCTCGTCGCTCGGTATGACAAGCGGTACCTGTCCTCCACCGAGGTGTCGTACATGTACACCCCAGGGATCGATCCGCTCGTCTTCGACGTCGATGGCATCCGGTTCGGGTGCGCGCTGTGCATCGAGGTCAACTTCCCCGAACTGTTCGCCGAGTACGAGCGCTTGGGCGTGGACTGCGTACTCGTGTCGCTCATGGTCGACAATGCGGCGCGGGCCGTCATCGCGCAGGCATACGGCGCGCTGTACAGCTACTGGATCGGCTACTCGATCCCGGCGCAGTTCAGCGCCACTGTGCCCTCCGGGATCATCGCCCCGGGAGGGCGTTGGCTCGCCCGGTGCCCGGCCGACGGCCAGCCCTCGCTGACCGTCGCGGACCTCGACCTGGGTGCGACAGACCCGGACATCGATGAGGCGGTCCGCCTCGCCCGGCCCTGGCACCGCTCAGCACGAGCATGCCTTTACAACACCAAGACCGTTCAGGGCGACCCGCGCAGCGATACACGCACCGCTTTCTGACGGGCTCGCCCCGCGCGTCGTCGTACGCGGGGCGGATGGTGTGCATGACACCGTCCGCTCTTGCCGTGCCGCCGTCTCAGCCGCGGATGATGTTCTCCGCCTGCGGGCCCTTCTGCCCCTGCCCGATGTCGAAGGTCACCTGTTCGCCCTCGGTGAGCTCGCGGTAGCCGCTACCGGATATGTTCGAGTAGTGCGCGAAGACGTCGGGACCCCCGCCGTCCTGCGCAATGAAGCCGAAGCCCTTCTCGGAGTTGAACCATTTCACCGTTCCGCTGGCCATGCCTCATCCTTCGATCAATCCTGGGACGCCCAGGCATGAGCGTTCCAACTGCCTTTATCCCGGCACCCGGACGCTGTCCTACCCCGCTGTTCACCCGCCTACTCCACCCCGGAGATCCTGCCCCAGAGTGGCAGAGGAACCCCGGCGGACCGCCGGGAGAGAAGAACGGCTCCGATCCGCCGGTCCAACGCGCTTTGCAAACGGCTCTGACAGTGAAATCGACCGAGAAGTGGCTCGCGTGTTTGATCGATGGAGGGGGTACCCGTCGCCTTACATATTGGGAGGCCGCCACGCTCACGGTTAGCTTGACTCTGTCGGGGATCTTGGAGATTCCCAGCGCGGCAGCGTGATCAACGGGCATGCTCGGGCTGTTCTAGTGGCCGATGCAGTCGTCGAGGTGCCCGTTGTCCCTCCGCCCCCGTTCCGGTGAGCAAGTCCCCTCTCTGACCGCGCAGATCGCGCGGGCGAGCAACCCGGGCGGCACCACGGCGATGTGGGTGAGAGACCGGCTGGATGGGCTGTGGCGCGACGAGGACTTCGCCGACTTGGTCCCACACCCCAGCCTCGTGCCAGTCCCGCAGCCGGCGCCAGCAGGGTGGCCGACCGCCCAAGTTCGACAAATCCGACTACAAGCAGCGGCACGCCGTGCACCAGATGCTACTGACCGAGCTGCACCGGGCGGGGTACCGGCATCCAGTGGGAGTGGCTGCCGCAGGAGCCGGACCTGGGGGCGACGCGGACACACCCCGGTAGTGATTGGGTCCAACGGGTCCGACCGGGTCAGACCTGGCCGTCGTCCGGATGCGGGGCGAACGCCCAGTGCCCCCAGCGCTTGCGGGCCGCGTCGACGGTGATGCCGGACGGCTCGCCGATCTTCTCCCACGGGGTGCCGACGGCGCGTTCCTGGCTCCTACTGTTCAGTCCTGCGGTGCTTCCGGGTCGGGCGAGGCGATGAATGCCCGCACGGGCCGGGCGCCCGGGTCACGCGAGTCAGGTTCCTGCGAGGTCTCCCACGCTGCCACCAGGTCCGCGTACTGGGGATCGGTCCACTCCATGCGCGGCCTCCCTTCTGCCCGCAGGCTACCGGTCAGCCCTTGGGCTTGGGCGTGATGATGATGGTGCAGTCCGGTGCGTGCTGGCACTGGGCTGCGACCGACACGAGGAGCTCGTCGGAGGGCGGGCCCCAGAGTTCCGCATCTGCGACGTACCCGAGTTCGGCGATCTTCTCTCGCGTGCGGTCGAGGATCGGCGGGTCGTAGTTCGTCGGGTCGTACCCCGGGAAGTGGTGCACGAAGCTGCCGAGCGACTCGCACAGCTCGGCGTAGGTGGCGGTGTGCAGGATCAGGGCGTGCCAGCCCTCGTCGACGATCCGGGACGGGGCGAGCCCGACGCCGGGGTTGCCGGAGCAGGCGGCCACGAACTTCAGGGCCTCCTCGACGATGCGGCTGGCCATGTCGCTGTCCATGTCCGGGTTGGCGTCCATGACGGTCTTGCGGCAGCTGGTGAACCGCTCGTCGGGGATGAGGCCGCGGGCGATGACCGGGATCGGGGACGGGTCGGGGCCGGGGTTCGGAGGTACGCTCACGATGATCTCCTTCTGCTGGTTGGGGATCGCCCCGCCGCGGCCGGGTTTCCTGGCTGGATGCGTTGGCCGTGGCGGGAGTAGGTGGCTCACTTCTTCATGCAGCAGGGCCCGGCCCATACCTCCGTGTCGAGGACGTGGACGCCGAGCCGGCCACGGATGATGCCGACGCTCACCGCACCGGTGGTGAGGAGCTCCTTGCACCAGATGCAGGCGCGGCCGGCGGACTGGTCCCACGTCAACGTCCCCAACTCGGGGAGCGGGCGGACGGGGGCGGTCACGACTGCTTGGCTTTGCACTGGTCGCACTCGCAGTCCGGGAACGAGGTGCGGGGCTCTACGGTCTTGAGCGGGGTGACCTCGGCCTTGGGGCGCACGACGCGCGTTCTGCCGTAGCGGTCCACCTCGTACACCTTGATCGTCATCGTCACAGGTAAGCCCCCCGTCGCGGTCGGTGAGGAATACCGCTGACCGTAGGAACCCGTTGTGCACGCCCACCACTGATGTGCAGAAGTGTGCGCACACCGCGCTCGTGCGGGTGGATGTCCGCTTCGCACCCTTGACCGCTTGGCCTATCTGCAGGACGTTGATGCACACAACTGCACACCACATGGACGGAGACCGGCATGTCGTTACTGTTCATCGGGATCGACCCGAACACCGGAGACCACGAGAGCCCCACGGTGTGGGTCGATCAGGAGAAGAGGGAGCTCGTCCTCCAGGGGTGGAAGCCGGGCCCGGAACTCGAAGCCGAATGCGCCGCGCTCGAACTCCCCGGCCACGCCGTGGGCATCCCGGACAGTGAGGCCGTGATCCGAATCCCCGCCAGGATGGTGGGCATGATCAGGGAGGCGTGCGATGCCGTCGAACGTGCCGCCAACGTTTCGTGACCTGATCTCCGGCTGCACCCACTCCGCCATACACCTGGAGATGCGGGACTCCTACGCAGTCGACTACGAGACTGGCCCATTCGCCGAGTGGCGTGCGGGCATCCGGCACGATCCGGCCGACCGCGCATCCTGGTGGCGGCCGTGGCTGGACCTCATCACCGAGACGGTGGGCCGGGGTGTGGTCGTGCGCCGGGCACGCATCGTGTCCGAGCCGGTCAGCGAGTACATCCAGTACGAGCACTCCGGCACTTTCACCAACATCGCCGCAGGCGAGCAGGTGCGGTGGCTGCCACGCCGCAGAGCTTCGGAAATCGCCCTGCCCGGCAACGACTTCTGGCTGTTCGACGGCCAGTTGGTCCAGTGGAACCACTTCGCCGGCGACGGCTCATCCCAGGGCCCGGAAATCACCGACAGCCCGTCCGCGGTGAAGCTGTGCGCGGACGCCTTCGAGGCCGTATGGGAGCGGGCCACCCCTCACGACCAGTACGAGATCCGCTAGCAGGAAGCACCGGACAGGCCAGCTCATGACCATTTCCCCCTCCTCCTCCGCCCAAGCCGCAAGGGAAGTCGTCGCGCGGCGCCTGCGCGACCTTCGCAAGGGGGCAGGGCTCACGGTCGTTGAGCTGGCCGACGGGTGTGGATGGCACCACGCGAAGACGTCCCGGATCGAAAACGCCCGTACCGCCCCGTCCGCCACGGACATCCGCCTGTGGTGCCGCACCATCGGCGCTGAGGACCAGGCCGAAGACTTGATCGCCCAGTCACTTCACGCCGAGTCGATGTACACCGAGTGGCGCCACCAGGTACGCAACGGGCTGAAGCAGCTGCAGGAAAGCGCGGTGACGTTCTTCCACCAGACACAGCTGTTCCGTGTCTACTCCTCCTCGCTCGTCCCCGGGCTCCTGCAGACCGAGGGATACGCCGCTGCCGTGCTGGGCATGAGCGCACGCTTCCGCGAGCTTCCCACCGACGACAGCGCAGAGGCCGCGCGCGCCCGGGTGGAACGATCACGCATCGTCCACGAGCGAGGACACCGCTTCGTCCTCCTCGTCGAGGAAGCGGTGTTGCACTACCGGATCGGGGACTCCGATGCGATGGCGGCGCAGCTCGGCTACCTCCTGACCGCAGGCGCCCTGCCGGCCGTGTCGCTCGGCATCATTCCAACCACGGCGAGCCGCAGTCAGTGGCCGCGCGAGACGTTCCACGTCTATGACGACTCGCTCGTCTCTGTGGAGCTGGTGTCCGCGCAGGTGAGGATTACGCAACCCAGCGAGATCACCTTGTACATGAAGGCGTTCGAGCAGATGAGACAGACCGCCGTGTACGGCGCCGAGGCGCGCGCCCTGATCGTGAAGGCCATCGACGCGCTCGGCTGACCCTGGACGCACGAAAGCGCCCCCTGCACCGGCCGTAGCCGGAACAGGGGGCGTGGTGGTTCATGAGCGGCCGGTGGAGATGGTCCGCCCCCTTCCCCGAGAAGAGGACGGAGTGCCGCCCGGCTGCTGGTCACCGAAACGCGGACCGGACGGCAGCAGAAGCTAAGCAGTTGGCAGGTCTCCACCCAGATGGGCGTTTGGGTCGCCCGGGAAGCGGCTGAACTTTTGATCCTCTCTCCCCGGTCGGCGCCGGCCGATCGGTCGCGATCGGTGGTCACCAGGTGCGTGATGCCTGCCTGGTGACAGGGCGTGAACCCCCCTTGCGTCGGTCGCGGTACCAGCGGGTGACGACTGCTTCCATCGCGGGCTGGCGCATGTCCCGGACCCTCTGGCGAACGATCGCTTCGCCGGGGTCGACGGTGACGATCTTCGCGTTGAGTCGCTTGTAGTGCGCGCGCCTTCGCCTGCGGCATCGTGTGGATCAGGTAGACGTCGACCTCGCCCAGGTGGCGCTCGGCCTCGTGGATGGCTGCCTGCCTGGCCCGGTGGACTACGCGGAGTAGCGCGGGGTGGTGGTCGTGGTGGTCTGCTCCGGGGCTGGCCATAGCCAGGGCCATGAGGTCCAGGTCGATGACGATGTCCGAGGGCTTGGCGTGGGCCTGGATGTACGAGGACTTGCCGGCGCCGGGGGGCGGTGACTACGTACAGCACGGGGTCACCGCCGGTCGGCCAGCAGCCCAGGTGAAGCGACGGGGGGTGCGGTCAAATCGCTCGTGAGGGTGTGTCCGTGTGGGGGGGTGGCCCGCGGTGAAGATGCACCGCATCGGGTCGCCTGCGGTCTTGAGTGCGAAGCGGCAGCGCTTGGGTGTGCTGCGCTGCAGGCGCACGAACAGACGCCAGCCTGGCCAGATGGTCATGGTCACCACCTCCGTGACGCTCGGGGCTGCTTGATACTCGTGCGGTTCCCGCGCTTCGAGTTGCACCTGCGGTGCGCTGGGCGGGCGTTGGCGGGGTCGAGGAGATCCCCGCCCTTGGACAGCGGTACGAGGTGATCGAGCGTGAAGCTCATGGAGTGCTTCGCGTTGAGGGTGCCGTCGATGTTGTGGCCGCAGAGCCAGCAGGGCAGATGCTGGGCGCGGGGCCAGTCGACGAGGCGGCGGTAGGGGCGCCCGTTGCGGGGGTTACCGGCCACGGGCGCCACCTCCTGCTACTTGGCGGGCACAGCCCATTCGGCGGTCTTGATCGGGTTGCCGTAGGTGTAGATGACGGAGGCCGGTCGGTCGTCGTCCGGGACGGGGTAGACGACGAAGCCGCGGACGCACTTGCCGGGGGTGAGGGTGGCGTCCACGGGGTACTGAGGCCGCGGAAAGTCTTCGTAGATGCTGCTGGATGCTTCCACGCGGCCACCGTCGTCGTAGGCCAGGACCCAGGGTGACGAGGAGGTGGGGAACGTGCCCTTGCTGCTGCACACCTTGAGTTCAAGGGCGGCCCACTCGTATCCGGCTGCGCCGACTTCGGTGCTGGCGGTACCGCTGCTCTTGATCCCCTGCTTGTAGCTGAGCGCTGCGCTGGTGCCTGCGATGCCGTTGGTGGTGTCTTCCCAGTGAAGAGCGTTGCCGACCGTCATGGGGGGCTCGGGGGTTTGCTCGGGGGTTGTGGTCGGCGTCTGGGTGGCGGCAGCTGTGGTGGGCTTGTCGTCGGCGCTTTCGCCCCCGCATGCGGTGAGGGCGAGCAGGCCGGTGGCGATGAGTGCGGCGGTGGTGCCGGTACGCATGTGTCCCCCGGGCGGTTGGTGTCTGGGGATCGTGTCACGCGCGCGTGCGTTGTATGGGGGATATGCGAAGACCCGCCACGGTGGGCGGGTCTGTGTTTGTCCGGGCATGCCGGACGTGGGGCCAGTGTGGGCGATCTCGGGGGCGGATGCTGCGTGCTGGTGGGGTGAGTCCGGCGGCGGGCGAGGGCTCGGCGGCGTCGCAGCTCGCCGACAGCTTGCCCTCTTATGCCCGCCGACGGATTGGCCACGGTACAGGCCGGAGCTGACAACGGGCCGGTATGCGGGCAAGCGGTCAGAAGTCCGGGCAGAGATGCGTGCGCGCGGCCTTCAGGATCTTCTCGGCCGTTGCTGCGCCGTGTCCCTCCGGATGGCTGGGACTGGTGAACCGTTGGTTCGTCAGGTCAACCAGCTTTGCCTGGTCCTTCGGCGAACTCTTCACCGAGCTGCACGTGTTGAGGCCGCGGTCGACGGCCTTCTCGTCCTTGCCATGGACGATGTCCGCGTCGATGGCGTTCAGTGCCTTGATGTAGGCGGTGGTCGTGGCCGCGTCGGGCTTCGGAGGCAGACCGGCCTTTTCGCGTGCCGCAGCACGGTCTTCAGTAGAGATGGTGGGCTTCGTGGTCTTCTTGCCGTCGTCGCTGCTGCCGCAGGCGGTGAGCGTGACGAGTAGGCCGGCCACGATGATGGCGGCGGTGGTGGTGGTGCGGGTGCGCATGGTCCCCCCTGGGATGGTGGTGAAGGGGGAATCGTGTCATGCATGTGGGGGAATCGTGAAAGTGAAGTTCCCCCCGGGTCCTGGACAGCGGGTGTTTACGCTGCGGGGGTGAGGTCTTGCTTGAGCAAGGTTCTCGTTTCGAGCGGGGTGACGTACCCGTACTCGGGGTGCCTGCGGAGTCGGCTGCGGTTGTACTCGATCTCGATGTAGCGGAAGACATCGGCCCGGGCGGCCTCGCGGGTCTCCCAGACGGTGGTTCCGATCTCCGCTTTGAGGACGGCGAACCAGCTTTCCGCGGCAGCGTTATCGTAACAAGAGCCGACACGTCCCATCGATTGCCTCATGTGCAACTTACGTATCTCGGTGCGGAATTCGTCACTCGTGTATTCGCCAGGTTCAACCAGTGGATGCAACACCGGCTTATACGATCGATAGTAGATGGTCGTTGAGGGCTTCGGCGGGTGTCTTCCAACCGAGGCTCTTGCGGGATCGCGGCCAGGGCGCGGGCGACATCCAGGAGCCGATAAGCCTGCTCGTGGGAGATGTCGAGCTCCGCCTCGCAGTACGACTCCCAGTTGCTGTGACCGAGGGGGAGCCACACTCGGGCGGTGTGCGCGTCACGGACCCGGGCGGCGAGCACCGCCCGGAGCGCCGGACATTGTCCATCGCCTCGCGCAGCCCGGCCGCGCTGAGCGGGGCGCGGTCGGCTGCTACATCATGGCTGCACACGATTTGGCAGCCAACTGGGTTGCTGTCCCGATTAGTTAAGCATGAGGCGTTCACACCTACCGCTGACCTCGATCGGCTGTGCAGCCCCCGGCGCCAGCACGAACACCGCGCCCGGACCGCCGACCGGCTCACCGCCATCCTCGATACCGGCCTGCTGCCCGCCGAACTGACGGAGATGGCCCTGTACTACCAGGCCAAGGCGCACCGCGACCTCGGCCAGAGCGCCGCCTCCCGCGACGGCATGCGCCAGGTCGCCGACAGAGGAGGCCGCCTCGCCCCCGACGCCGCCCGCGGACTCGCACACCTTGCCCGTGCCGCCGGCGACTTCCCCACCGCGCTCGCCACCGCCCAAACCCTCGGCTGGCCCGGCCGCGGACACCGGGTCCTCGGCGACATCCACTTCGCCCACGGCAACATGACCCAGGCCGCCACCGCCTACACCGCCGCCCGCACCGAAGCCGAACAGCACGGCAACACCGGCGAACAGGCCATCGCCCAGGCGCACCTCGCCCTCACTGAGCGGCGGCGCCGGCGCGTCGTCTCGCTCACCCCTGCGGCACGCGCGACGGCCCGGACCCCGCCGTGCCCCAGCAGCCGGGCCTCGGCGGCCAGCGCCAACCGCTGCTGCCGCTCGTTCAGCCACCAGGTTCTTCGACCTGTTCCGGGTACTACTCCTCGAACCGGAAAACTACGTGGCGGAGGCAACCAGATTGTTCCTCGCTGGGGCCCGAACCGCGACGCCACCACAGACCTGCTGCACTACCTGGCTGAACTCTCCGCTTTGGGCGACGAACTGGCCAACCGCGCGCGGCAGTGCCACCAGCTCATCGCGGAGCACGCCCCAGGATGATTCGACGGACCATGCGCTACGCCGCGTACCCGGGGTCCGTCGTCGTACCCGGGTACGCGGCAGTTCATACGGCCGGGACGGGCACGGCCTCCAAGCGGTCCAGGCGTTCGTAGAGGGCGCGGACGAGGCGGGCACGGCTCTGGACGCAGCGCACAACTTACGGAAGTTCACTCCAAGGCGTCGATCGCGGCCCGGATGAGCGTGCGGGCCGCGCACGCCGCGCGCCGTTCCTCGCCGGGCGGCACCGCAAACCGGTAAGCAGCGCGCTGCACGAGCAGCCCGGCAGCGCCGCCGCAAGCAGCGGCGAGGAAGGCCAGGGACATCTGCATCGTCCGAGCGTACGGGGGCGAATGGACGAGGTACGCCGGAGCCAGCCGGGCCGCGCCGGGTGTCCAGACAACGATCCGCTTCCTCCGACTATCGCGGAGAAGAGGTGTCGGCGAGCGCAAAGGGCTTGCCGACAGGGCCTGACCAGGCAAAACGAGCAAGATCACGAAAAGGGGGTTCCCACCTCCGGTGCAACCCCCGGTAAAACGCTGGACCACAGGGTTCAGCCACCCCTCCAGCCACCCGTGGGTGCAACCCCATTCGCAGCGGCGCGCCCAGGCCTGGATCGCAGCGCTGTACCAACATTTGCAGCGTGCGTCTCTCAGGGCTGTCGGCCGAACCATCGGCGCAGGCCTCGCCGACGGGCGAGCCGGGCTGCCTGCGCCGGAGGGTGGAGTGGAGACGGGGGGGGATCGTCGGAGCCGGCGGCATCGGCGCTGGTGCTGGTGCAGCCGGTCGCAGCGGTCCGAGGAGCTCCTGCTCAACTTGTGGAGGCCCGGACAGGGCATCCGATGGGGTGGCGGCTCGGGGCGCGGGGGCAGGCTCCTCTGGCTCGCGGAGACGGCGGGAGGCCCGGTCGGTGGGGCAGGGTCGGCTACAGCCGGTTGTTCGGCGCGGGTGGAATCCGGCCCGGCCGACGGAGCCGGTGACGCAGGACGGGTGGCGGGGCTCTGCTTCTCAAGGCGGCGCCTGCGGGCTTCGGCCTGTGCCATCACACGCTGGCGGGAGGTGACGGCAGAGGGGCAGGACGGTTCGGTGGGCTGGCCGGTTTCTTCTTCGGTGGTCCAGTAGGCGACCTGCCAGTGGTGTTCGGCAAACAGGCGCAGCTGAGGGGTGAAGCCGCCGTCGAAGATGCTCCAGTCGCCGACGGCCAGGACGTGCGTGCCGGCGGCGAGCGGTTGGATGAGGATGTTGTAGTCGGAGCGCAGCACGATGTGGAAGCGGTTCTCGCCGGTGGGGACGTTGGCCGCGAGGGTGGCGTAGGGGCGGCCGTTCTTGTCGTGGGCGATGCGTTGGACGGCGCCTTGGAGGACGATCGGGTGAGTGATTGGCTTCCCCATACGGAGCCGTTCGTATAGGGCTGCATAGGACGGGTGGTCTGGCCCGTAGCAGAAATCGCCCCAGGTGATAGGCCGTTGGTTGTGCGGTTTGACGCGGAAGTGGTCCACGGTTTTCGGGTCGAAGCCGTGCATCTGCAGGAATCGGGCGATCTTCGCCGCGCTGGTGATAGCCGGCGGAAGGTAGGGCCGCACGGTGGTGGTGTCGCGCTTGCGGACTGGGCCGTCGGGGCCCGTCTCGTCGTCCGGGGCTGTGAAGGGCGGCATCGCGTCGATGTGCTCAGGCAGCTCGAGGCGCAGGAGACCCTGGTCGGTGACGTGGGCCAGACCGTGCGAGCCGCGGGCGATGCCCTGGATGAACTCGGTCGGATTCAGGGCGCAACCCGGTTGGTGGAGCGTTCCCTTGAGCAGGCGGAAGAGGTTCGGCACGTTCTTGTAGCCGCGGACCGGTCCGACGGCACTGTCGCAGAACTCGCAGATCAGCGGGCGCCTGAATGGTTCAGGTACGGGCCCGATCTCATCAGCCGATACGAGTCGGCCGCCCGGACGCTTCTCCCATGCTTTCTCCATCCGCTCCCCCGTTCTCGGTGATCACTGGCCGATGGAAAGTTGAACTCCGGTGTGGGTGCCCCAACGGTCCAGGGCACCCGCCTCGGCTTCCAGGACGTGGCGGGCCCGCCACCGGGGCCCTCTGATGCGGTTCGGCTTCATCGCGTCTCCTCTGGATGCCCGGGCCGTGTAGGCTCCGCGTCTTCGGGCGCACTGGGTCCTGCGGAAACGCGGGAATCCGGGCTTCATGCGCAACGCTGATGTTGGGCAGTGGTGCGCAATCTTGGTCTGGTTGGCGACATCGAAGGTTACCCAGGGTGAGGGCGCTGCCCACCGAACCAGCGGTGTGGTGGGCTCGCGTCCCTCGCTTCAGCGGTGAACTGGACGTCCTGCGCAAGTAACGCAAGTAACGAGACTGGCGAGATCCACGAGCACCTCGTCGAGATCCGCTGGCTCGCGACCGGCCCCCAGTATGCCGCTCTTGCCCCGAGCGACGAGTGGATCAACTGCGTGGTCACAGTTCGCTGCGGTTGTGTCGACTCTCGACCTGGGTCCTGCGGAAACGCGGGAATCCGGGCTTCATGCGCAACGCTGATGTTGGGCAGTGGTGCGCAATCTTGGTCTGGTTGGCGACATCGAAGG
>NZ_JBHVFF010000068.1:25618-30887 GCF_042801895.1 Streptomyces sp. NPDC057543
CGCGACCGGCCCCCAGTATGCCGCTCTTGCCCCGAGCGACGAGTGGATCAACTGCGTGGTCACAGTTCGCTGCGGTTGTGTCGACTCTCGACCTGCTGGTCGCTCCACTCTCCTCGTGATCGAACTCAAAGCGACGACCTCGCTCGCGGCTTCGGCGTGCTCAGGCGTAAGGTCTCCGGCCGAGTTCAGTCCGGGCAGATCCCGTGCGGCAGCCACCGGGGAAGGCCCCGGCGTTCGTCCTCGGTGAGGTCGCGGCCGAGGATGTCGCACAGTTGGTTCTTCCAGAGTTCGGGGTCGAGGCGGAGGAGGTCCACGTGGTGGTCGCTGTTGACCCGTAGCAGGATCTTCCCGTCCTTGGAGGACGCGAGGAACTCTTGGTCCTCCGCGAAGTTGTAGGTGTCTCCGTCGCCGGGATCGGCCGCGTTCTCGAAGCGCACGGAGTTCCCGTTGGCCAGAAACAGCTCCGAGCCATCCTGCAGGAAACCTGACCGGTACCGGCCGTATGACTGGAGGGGCCCAAAGGGACCGAGCACCCTCTCCATGTGTCGCCCGGGCCGTACTGACCACACCTCCATCATGTTGCCCGTGGTCTGCACGGCCGCGTACCGTCCGCTACCGTTGAGTACGGCTTGGTTGACCTGCGGACCGAAGGTGATCCGAAGCGCCTTGTCTTCCTTGCCCGTTCGCAGGTTCACGGCATGAACGACCGGGCTGCCCTTGATCATGATCTGCGTGTATCCCGGCTTCGGATAGGGGCCCACGGTGAACTGCGGCGGGTTCTTCTCGGTGAGTCCCAGGTCGCGTACGTCGATCGTCTTCGCCAGACGCTGGCCGGTATGGGCGTTCCAGTGCTCGATCCGGCTGCCGGAGACCGTCAGCAGCTCGTCGTCGTCAATGAAATAGAGTTCCATCTCGTCCGTTGCTTTCCCGGCCTTGTCGGCCGGGGGCTTGGCGGTCGTGATGTCCGTGACCTGCCGCAGGGACGGGACCGCCCAGACCCGGATCTTGTTCCGGCCGATGAGGTCGGCCGCGAGCGTCTCGGCCTGGTTGACCTTTACTTCCGGGGGTTCCCGGTAGCCGTCCATCGACTTGTCCCTCGAGGGCCGATTTACCTTCTTGAGGGTCTTCTCCTCTCCATGTACGTCCATGCCGACAAGACGCAGTTGGTCGCCAGTCTCGCCACTGCGGAGCAGCATCTTGCTCCCGTTGCCGAGCAGCACCGGAGGACTGTCGGCATTGGTGGTGCCCACGTACAAGGGCCGCGCGGTCACGGCGGTCTCGTCCCAGGTGACCAGGACCCAATCCTCCGGTTCCCCGAGAAGGGGCAGGTCGACATTGACGCCGACGCCGTCGTAACCGGGGCCTTCCGCTTCTTCCACTCCCTTGCCCGGCCGCGTGTCGACGAGTGACCAGCTCCTCCCAGTCCTACGCACCGCGAAGTGGTCTCCCGTCCTGTCCATGGAGATCCCTGGGCTGCAGTTCTTTTGGGTCGAGCCGGGCTCATAGGCATCGGGATCATAGGTGGTGAGCACTCGTCCGTCCGCCACGCGTACAGCCCGGTACTCGATGCCCCGCTTACCTCGTCCCTGACAGAGGGCCAGCACACTGCCGTCGCCCGACATCACGAGATGCGTCGCCTCCGTTGTCACGCTTACTCCGCCCACCAGCTCCCGCGTCTTCCCGGTAACGATGTCGACGGCCATCACCGAGGTCTCCGAGACCGCCTTGGTGCCGTACCGCGTCTGGGCCACGAGTGTGTTCTCGTCCGGGCCGAACCATGCCTTCTCCAGTGCGGGCACGCGCGAGGGCAGCCCTCGGCCTTTTCCCGTCGCTAGATCCCAGATCCGGGTCCGCCCGTTGACCACCCTGACCACTTCACCGGCGTCCGGGGAGAAGTCCGCGATGCCGAAGGCCTGACCGAACGACGTCTTCGACCAGTCCTTGAAGTCGCTGCTGCGAATCGTGTTCGCCGGGCCCAGCACGTCCTTGGCGTCGCGATGCACGTCGTGCCAGACGAGGGTGCCGCCCTGCTGCGCCGACAAGTAGGCGATCCTCCGCCCGTCTTTGCTCACCAGGGGGTACAGGACCTGTCGTGCGAGACGCAGATATTCGCGATGGATCCTTCCCCCTGCCCCGCGGACGAACACCACCGCGCCGCTCTGCCCGCTCACCGACCCTCCGACCTCCGTCGTCACAAGGGTCACCGTTCCGTCTGCGCTCGTCGCCACGTCCTGCACCGGTGACTCGGTGCCGCTCAGTACCCAGGAGTTGCCCTTGAGCTGGTCGTATCTGCGCAGCAGTACGTTGCGGGCCTCCTGGGTCGGCGCTACGTCATGAGCTGCGATGGCGACCAGGGCGGCCAGCCCCGGATCCCGCTTCGTCAGCTCGTCCGAGAGAACGGCCAGCGAACGCGACCGCCCTTCCGCCTCCCGCTGGGCGCTGACCTGCGACTGGTAGACGAGGAAGGTGCCGAGTCCGGCGATCAGCGCAAGCACCAGCGCGACCGCGGTCCACGCGGCACGTGCTCGGTTCCGCCGCGCACGGTGATGCCGCTGCGCGATGTTTAGGAATTCCCGTTCCTCCGGGGCGAGCTCCGCCTCACGGTCGTGTAACCGACTTCGCAAGGAAAGGAGTTGCAGCGAGCCGGGCAGCAGGTCCGGGGACCTGTTCGCCTTCTGCCAACGGTCGTGGTCGTGCCCGAGTTCAGCCCTGCCAACCAGGAACTCTCCGTCGGCCTTCACCTGCTGCGCGAGGGTCGGCCAGGCGCTGATCAGCGCCTCGTGGGCGAGTTCGGCACTCTGCGGTTCCTCTTCGTTCCCATGCAGTACGAGCAGCCGTCGCGAGGCAAGCGACTTCGCGATCCGCCATCGCGTCTCACCGGCTTCTTCCCGGGTGAGCATGCGGCGCAGTGGAGCGTCACTGCCCGGCAGCACCCGGACCAGGCCGGTGAGTAGCCGCAGGGCCTCCTTCTTGTCTTCGTCCCCGTCCTTGCGCTCGTGCTGTTTCTCGACGCACTCCCTCCACGCGTGCTCGGCATGGAGTTTCAGGGCGCCGGACACGCCCTCGTTCTCTTCGTACGTCGCGGTCCGCAGCCGTCCGGCGGCCTTGTGGTCCCACAGCTGGGCTAGGACGAATCCCAGCAGGGGCAGGATTCCCGGTTCGCCGCCCGCGTCGTCGAGGATGCGCCGCTCGAGGCCCGGGTCGTACTCCACGGCCGAGATGCGCTTGACCGGCTCACTGATCACTTCTGCGAGCTGGTCCCGGGACATCGGCGTGAGCGGGACCGTCACACCTTTCTTCAGCGCAGAGCCGAGGCGCGCGTGGTTCAGTGCCGCGTCCATGAAATCGGCCCGCAGCGTGACCAGCACCCGTAACGCGTTCTGCTGCCGCTCGGGGAACAGCAGACCGGCAACCTCCTCGGCCACGGCCTCGGAGCTGTCCAAGAGTGCTTCGGCCTGGTCAAGTACGACGAGGAGCCGGCGGGCCGGCGAACCCAGGGCACGGTGGAAGGTGTCTGCCAGCCCCAACTCGGCGAGGGACAACTCCACTTGCTTGGCGCTCTGCGCGCGCGGCGGCCCATACTGCCCCGACAGCACGATCTCGAACAGTTCGGTGGCAAGTGCGGCCCGCAGGGAAGAGAAATGTGCGGCGTTCACCTGCAGAATCAGGTAGCCGTCCTGCCGCATCCTCGGCACCACACCGGCCAGCGCGAGCGACGACTTGCCGCATCCCGACGGCCCGTACACCGTGACGGTGGGCCGATCGCCCCGCAGCGCGGTGACGACTCGCTCGATGTCGTCGTCCCGGCCGAAGAAGATATCCGCGTCGTCCTCCTGAAAGGTGGACAGGCCCCGGAAGGGCGTGGCCGGGCTCACGAACGGAGTGAGTTCGGGCACTTCCTTCAGCAGGGTTCTCATCCGCAGGATGAACGCCTGCTGGTCCTCACGCACCGGCTGCGCCGCCACCATCATCCCGACGGCGGCACCCAGTTCATTGTCCCAGACAGGGCTGCCGCTGAAGCCCCCCTTCACATACACGGCCTCGCCGTTGGCCCGCGAGAGCTGGATCCAGCCCTGGCGGGTGGGCCCACGGAACCTGCCGCTTTGCCAGATTCCATCCGGGTTATCGTCGGTGAAGCCCACGGTGCGCGCATCGTGGTCCCATACGCCACGCTGCGGGTCGATCACGGGAAGCGGACGGGCCCCTGGGATCCAGTTCCGCAAGCGCAGCACGGCGATGTCCCCGGTCTGATCGGGTCTGATCGGTATCCAGCGCTGGACCTCGGCACCGTGGTCGCCCCCGTCAATGCCGTCGGCGTTCCCGGCCAGCGGCACGTCGACCGTGACCTCGGTGCCGACCTCAACCGTGTCCTCCCGGGGCCGGTCCAACGCGTCCGACACCACATGGGCACAGGTCAGCACCAGGTCCGGAGCAATGAGGAAGCCCGCGCCGCCGATCGCACCATCCGGCCCCTTGACCCGGACGACCGCCGAGACCAGTGCCGACTCCGCCCCCTCAGAGTACCGCTCCTGAACCTCCGTCACTGTGACCTCCGTGCCACCGTGCCCCCGTTGCGACCCGATTGGGTCAACTGCCCTGCGAGGTGTCTCCGTTGAAGTCTCTCGCATCCCTCCTGTTCCAAGTGAGGCTCACGGAGAAATTGGCCGCCGTCGCCGTGCTGGCAATCACCACGTCCGCCTCGGCCGACAGTGACACCCCGAACTCCAGCGTGATCTCGTCCGGCGCGTTCGCAAGACCCCTGAACCGCCCCACAAAGCTCTCCGCCACGGGGCGCACGGTGTCCAGCATCTGCCCGAGTGACCGTTCGGCCCGCGCTATGGAGCGGCCTCCTCGGCCTACGCGGACGAGCGTCTCGTCCACCTCCCGGATCTGGACACGCACGGACTCATCGCTGCCGTCACCCAGAGGAACTTCCACCGTGTGGACGGGGCGGTCGCTCATGACTCTCCTCCATTTACTCGGGAGTTGGAGATCGTAGCGGCACCCGTCTCCGGCAACCGCGTGTCACGGGAGCAACGCGGGCAGATCAAAGCGCACCGCCTTGCCGGGGACAGTAGTTACTGTCCGCAGCCAGTGCGCATCAAATCGCGAAATTGCGCATTCATTGCGCATCTCGCGTGACCATTGCGCACCCAGACGCGGAACCTAGACGATCAGCGGGTGGTGAGGGGCCGGGGCAGCAGGTTGCGCAGGAGTTCCGCCGTCTCGGCGTCCATGTCGACCCCGCCGCCGAGCTGTTCGTTGATAT
>NZ_JBHVFF010000069.1:0-30816 GCF_042801895.1 Streptomyces sp. NPDC057543
CCGCTCAGCTGAGCCGGATGTGCCTCATCAGGCGGGCTGGGTCGCCGAGGCGATGCGCTCGGCGCGCAGCGCCTCGTACCAGCGGTCGTCCGTCGGCGGCAGGGCGTTGACATCGAGGGCCAGCTTCAGGAGCAGATCCGCGATCAGCGGGTTGCGCGCCATGACGGGGCCGTGCATGTACGTACCGAAGACGGTGTCGTTGTACGCGCCCTCAGTGCCGTCGCCGGTGCCGTTGCCCCGGCCGAACTGCACCCGGGCGAACGGCCGTGCCGTCGGGCCGAGATGGGTGACGCCCTGATGGTTCTCGAAACCGGTCAGCGGCGGCAGGCCGAGGTGCGGGTCGATGTCGGCCAGTACGTCTCCGACGCACCGGGCCCCCTCGCCGCGGGTGGAGACCACGTCGAGCAGCCCGAGACCGGCCTCGCGCTCACCGAGGTCGTTGATGAACTCATGGCCGAGGATCTGGTACCCGGCGCAGACCGAGAAGATGATCGCGCCGTTGGACGCGGCCCGGCTGAGCCCGCCGTCGCGGCGCAGCCGCTCCGCGGCGAGCCGCTGCGGCCGGTCCTCACCGCCGCCGATCAGATAGATGTCGCCGGACGTCGGGACCGGCTGGTCGCTGCGGACGTCGACGCGCTGCACCTCGAGACCGCGCTGCCGGGCCCGGCGCTCCACCACGAGCGCGTTGCCCTGGTCGCCGTAGGTGCTGAGGAGGTCGGGGTAGACCCAGACCAGACGCAGACCGTTGTTGCTCATGCTTCGTCCTCTCCGGAGGTGGCCGGGGCCGGGGTCAGTTGCCGACACGACGGCGCAGGTCCTGGAAGGCGGTGTAGTTGGCGATGACCTCGATGCGGCCGGGCGGGGCCTGCTGCACGGCCTCGTCGAGGTTCTCGCAGACCCGGAAGTCGAGACCGGCCACTTCGAGACGGACCGCGAGGTCCAGCTTGCGGTCGCCGAGCACGAAGATCGGGTGACCGGCGAGCTGGGTGTAGTCGACGTCCCACAGCCAGGAGGTGTCCGTGCCGTCCGCGCCCCGGGCGTTGACGGAGAGGATCACCGGGGTGGGCGGCGGGTCGATCAGGGAGAACGTCTCCAGCCAGCCCGCGGGGTTCTTCGCCAGCAGCAACCGCAGCTCACGGCCGAGGAAGCCGACCACGTCGTAGCGGCCCGCGACGGCCTGCACCTGGTACATGCGCTCCAGCGCGACCTGCGGCGGCACACCGAAGACGGCGGCCACGGCGGCGGAGCTGGTGGCGTTGGCCTTGTTGGCGCGGCCGGGCAGCTGGAGGTGGATCGGCCACGCCGAACCGTGCGGGTCCAGGACGTAGTCGCCGTGCAGCACCCAGCTCGGCGCGGGGCGGCGGAAACCGCACTCGCCGCAGAACCAGTCGTCGCCGGGGCGCTGCATCACGCCGCCGCAGGACGGGCAGGACCAGGCGTCGTCCTTCCACGCCTGGCCGGCCGCGACCCACACCACATTGGGGGAGGAGGACGCCGCCCAGACGATCAGCGGGTCGTCGGCGTTCGCGACGATCACGGCCTTCGAACCGGACAGCCCCTCACGCCACTTCTCCGCGAGCATCCGGGTCTCCGCGGCCCGGTCCAGCTGGTCGCGGGAGAGGTTGAGGAGTGCGATCACCTTGGGCGTCGTATCGCGCGCGACCCCGGCGAGGTACTTCTCGTCGACCTCTATGACGCCGTACTTCGCGTCCGAGCCGCCCGCCAGTGCCGAGGTGATGCCCGCCGGCATGTTCGCGCCGAGAGCGTTGGACACGACCGGGCCCGCGGCCCGCAGCGCCTCGGCGATCAGCCGGGTCGTCGTCGTCTTGCCGTTCGTCGCTGACACGAGGATCACGTCCAGGTGCTGCGCCAGCCGCCCCAGCAGGTCGGGGTCGAGCTTGAGTGCCACCCGGCCGCCGATCACCGATCCGCTGCCGCGCCCCGCAGCGCGCGACACCGCCGCCGCGGCCTTACCCGCCGTCACGGCCAGCTTGGCCCGCGGCGACAGCGGCTCCGTGTTGCCTGCCATCGTCCTAGATCCTCCTTGCATCGGTCCACGCCCAGCCTATCGATGTCCGGCGCGGCGACCGCACCGCGGCACCGCCGGGAAGGCGGAGGTCACGTGGAACGTACGATTGCCGCCATGCGAAACCGCCCGATCCCCGGTAGTTCCGGACTGATTCGTGCCATGAGTCTGCTCGGTGATCCGGTACTGCACGGCGCCTGCGAACCCGTCACGGACTTCGGCCCCTCGCTCGCCCGCCTCGTCGAGGACATGTACGCCACCATGTACGCGGCCCAGGGCGTCGGGCTCGCGGCCAATCAGGTCGGCGTTCCGCTGCGGGTGTTCGTCTACGACTGTCCGGACGACGAGGATGTCCGGCACCTCGGACATCTCGTCAACCCGAAGCTGGTCGAAGCGGACGGCATCACCGTACGCGGCCCGGAGGGCTGCCTCTCGCTCCCCGGCATCGAGGCAGGCACCCCGCGCTTCGACCGGGCCGTCGTCGAGGGCGTGACCGTCGAGGGCGAGCCGGTACGGGTCACCGGGACCGGCTTCTTCGCCCGTTGTCTGCAGCACGAGTGCGACCATCTCGAAGGTACGGTCTACACGGACCGGCTGACCGGGCTGCGCCGGTCGAGGGCGTTGCGCGCGGCCCGCCGGGCGCCCTGGGCGCGGGGCGGCTGACCGCCCGCGCCTCAGAATCCCGGGCCGCCGGGCCGGTCGCCCGCGTCGGCCAGCCTGCCCCACAGCAGATCCGCCAGGCTGCGCACCAACTGCTCGCGGGAGCAAGGGCGTTCGCCGAGCCACCAGTCGCCAGCGGCATGCATCATGCCGACGATGCCGTGGCCCCAGATGCGGGCCATGGCATCGCTGTCGGGGCCCAGGTCCACCCGCTCGGCGATGACCAGGGCGAGTTCCTCGCCGAGCCTGCGCAGCAGTGGCGCGGAGTGCCGGCCGACATCGAAACCCTGCTCCGTCGAGGGCGCGGAGTCGTCGGACGGGTGCATCAGGAACCGGTAGACCTGCGGGCGGGCCTCGATCGCCGCGAGATAGGTGTCGAGCGTCGACTCCACGCGCCGACGGCGCTCTGCCGGTGCGTCCAGCGCCGCCCGCAGAGCGATCAGCAGGGCGTCGGTGTGGCGTTTGGCGAGGGCGCGGTAGAGGCCGCCCTTGTCGCCGAAGTGCCGGTAGAGGATGGGCTTGGTGATTCCGGCCTCGGCCGCGATGGCGTTCATCGAGGCACCCGGCCCGTCCCTGAGCACCACGCGGTCGGCGGCTTCGAGCAGCTCGCGGCGGCGGCTCTCCGCCGCTGTCCGCTGCCGCTCGGCCTGTCGTGTGGTCTCCATGTCGCGTCTCCCCGCCCTGGCCATGCACATTGCGTCCTGCCTGCGCAACGTAACACTCTGCCCCGCGGCGTGTGGATGGGCACCTGGGCGGTTGACAGAGGCTACTTGTCGGTAACAGACTGCGGTTACCGCAAGTAACGAGTGAATTTTCCAGGGCAGTACGTGGAGGGGAACATGGCGGAGTTCACGCTCGAACTCAACGATGACCAGAAGCAGGTCCGTGACTGGCTTCACGGTTTTGCCGCAGACGTGATCCGTCCGGCGGCTTCCGAGTGGGACGAGCGTGAGGAAACGCCCTGGCCCGTCATCCAGGAGGCGGCCAAGGTCGGCATCTACTCCCTGGACTTCTACGCCCAGCAGTTCTTCGACCCGACGGGCCTCGGCATCCCGATGGCGATGGAGGAGCTCTTCTGGGGGGACGCGGGCATAGCCCTCTCGATCGTCGGTACGGGCCTGGCGGCCGTGGGCGTCCTCGCCAACGGCACCGAGGAGCAGATCGGCACCTGGATCCCGCAGATGTACGGCGACGCCGACGACGTCAAGGTCGCGGCCTTCTGCTCCTCCGAGCCGGACGCGGGTTCCGACGTCGCCTCGATGCGCACCCGCGCGGTGTACGACCAGGCCAAGGACGAGTGGGTGCTGAACGGCACCAAGACCTGGGCGACCAACGGCGGCATCGCGGGCGTCCATGTCGTCGTCGCCGTGGTCGACCCGGAGCTCGGCTCCAAGGGGCACGCCTCGTTCATCGTGCCGCCGAACACCCCCGGCCTCTCCCAGGGCCAGAAGTTCAAGAAGCACGGCATCCGTGCCTCGCACACCGCCGAGGTCGTGCTGGAGGATGTCCGCGTCCCCGGCCACTGCCTGCTCGGCGGCAAGGAGAAGCTCGATCAGCGCCTTGCCCGGTCCCGCGAGCGCGCCGCGTCCGGTGGGGAGCGGGTGAAGAACGCGGCGATGGCCACCTTCGAGGCCTCCCGCCCCGCGGTCGGCGCCATGGCGATCGGCACCGCCCGTGCCGCGTACGAGGTCGCGCTGGAGTACGCGAAGACCCGCACCCAGTTCGGCCGGCCGATCATCGACAACCAGGGCGTCGCCTTCCAGCTCGCCGACATGCGTACGCAGATCGACGCGGCCCGGCTGCTGGTCTGGCGCGCCTCCTGGATGGCGACCACCGGCAAGCCGTTCACCTCGGCCGAGGGCTCCATGTCCAAGCTGTACGCGAGCGAGACGGCGAAGAAGGTCACCGCGCAGGCCGTCCAGATCCTCGGCGGCAACGGCTTCACCCGTGAGTACCCGGTGGAGCGGATGCACCGGGACGCGGCGATCTACACGATCTTCGAGGGTACGAGCGAGATCCAGCGCCTGGTGATCGCCCGCACCCTCTCGGGCATGCCGATCCGCTGACCCCGGCCGTGGCGGGGCGCATGGCATGTGCGGCCCGCCACCGCGGCCGAAGGCGGCGTTGGGGTCAGGACGGGAGCTGGGCCTCGATGGCCGTGATGAGCTCCGGGGCCTCCGGCTCCGTGCGCGGGCGCAGGCGCGCGACCGGCTCGCCCGCCGGGGAGATGAGGAACTTCTCGAAGTTCCACTGCACGTCACCGGCCTCGCCGTCCGCGTCCGCGAGAGCGGTCAGCTCGGCGTAGAGCGGGTGGCGGCCCTCGCCGTTCACGTCGGTCTTCTCCAGCAGCGGGAAGCTGACACCGTACGTCGTCGAGCAGAAGGTCTGGATCTCCTCCGCGCTCCCCGGCTCCTGACCGGCGAACTGATTGCACGGCACACCGAGCACCGTGAAGCCGCGGTCCCCGTACGCGTTCTGGAGCCGCTCCAGGCCCGCGTACTGCGGGGTGAGCCCGCACTTGGACGCGACGTTCACCAACAGGACCGCCCGGCCCCGGTAGTCGGCCAGGGATGCGGGCTCGCCGGTGAGCGTGCGCAGGGGGATGTCGTACAGCGTCATGAGGCTCTCCTTGTGAGGGTGGCTTCCACCGCCATTGTCGTGCCCACTGGTCGATCATCACGAACTCGAACGGCCGAGCGTCCGAACGCGGGGATCAACGGATACGCCGACGGCGTGGACTACGAGGATGTGGACGGGGTCGCCGCCCGATCCGACGGCCCTCGCGCGGCGCCGATCGTCTTGTAGTGGAGCGTCGTCGGTTTCAGCGTCCCGGCCGGGTCGGCGGCGTAGTCGGGAATCGAGCCGCACTCCGTCCAGCCCGCCGAACGGTAGAGCCGTTCGGCGGGACTGCCGCTCTCGGTGTCCAGTACCAGCAGCGTGAACCCCTCCTCGGCGGCCGAACGCTCGGCGGCGAACAGCAGCGACCGCCCGAGCCCCTGGCCGCGGGCCGACGGACGGACCATCAGCTTGGCGATCTCCGCGCGGTGGCGGGCGTTCGGCAGCGGAGCCCGGACCAGGCCGATGGTCCCGGCCACCCGTTCCGCGTCCCGGGCGATCCAGACCCGTAGGTCTCCGGCGTCGACGGCGCCGGCCCTCTTCCGCCACCAGTCGGCAGCCGCCGCGCGGTCCAGCGGCGCGAGGAAACCCACGGACGATCCGCCGTCCACGGTCTCCACCAGAAGCGCGGCCAACTCATCGGCATAGGTGACCAGTTCGGGTCCGGAGACCGTAACGATCTCGGTCATGAGACAGGTCCTTTCACGGCTTTCACGGCTTTCACGGAAGGATGATCACGAGTGCGTAGCGGACCTGCTCCGGCCCCGGACAGTGGAAGCGCGAGGGGCCGCGCAGCAGGAAGCGCAGACAGTCGCCGCTGCGCACGGTGTGCACGGTGCCGTCGACGGTGATCTCGACCGTCCCCTCCAGCACCCAGACATGCTGCTCCACGCCGGACACCGGCGCGCTCTCGTACGCGATGGCGGCCCCCGCGTCGAGGGTGCCCTCGATGACCTCCGCGCGCAGGCCGGTGTGGGGCGGCGAGACCGAGCGGCGTACGAAGCCCGACGCCTCGTCCCGCCACACCGATTGCCGTGCGGCGGGCACCAGTTGCGGTGCTTCTGCCTCGACCTCCATCAGCAGCTGCGACATCGTCCGCCCGTAGACCGTGCACAACGTGCCGAGCAGGGCGGCTGTCGGGCTCAACTCGCCCCGCTCCAGCCGGGACAGTGTGGAGCGGCTCACTCCGCTGCGCCGGGACAGTTCGTCCAGCGACCAGCCGCGTCCGGTACGCAGTTCGCCCAGCCGCGCGGCGAGCCGGGCATCGACGGAGCCTGGCTCCGCCCGTTCAGAATCTCTCACATCAGGGATGGTATCCCTGATGTGAGAAAACCTGGGAAGCCACGGCCGGGACGTCGTTCTTCTGCTGGCCGGGAGTTGTCGTGCCACGCTGGTTCGGCGAAGTCCCGGCGAGTCCACTGGGGTCCGCCGGGTTGCTCTGCTACCCGAGGAGGCCGACATGGCCAGTGCCAGCAACGGGCCGAGCGTGGCGCGTGACACCACCCCGGCTTCGCGTCATCCCTTCCGGTACGGGTGGACCACCTTTGCCGCGATTCTGATGATCTTCGGGGGCGCGATGGCGATCTTCGAGGGGGTCGCGGCCGTCACCAGGGCAAACGTGTTCGTCGCAACCAACAACTACGTGTTCCGGTTCAGCCTCGTGGGCTGGGGCTGGATCCACCTCATCCTGGGCATCGTCATCGTCCTCGCGGGCTGTGCGCTGCTGATCAGCGGAGCCACGTGGGCACGCGTCGTGGGCATCGTGCTCGCGGGCCTGGGCGCACTCGCCAACTTCCTGTGGCTGCCCTTCTACCCGTTCTGGTCCATCGTGCTCATCGCCATCAACGTCGTCATCCTCTGGGCGCTCTGCGCGGGTCCGCAGCAGGAGGAGTGGACCTGACGCCCGCCGCCGGGGAAGGCGCCAGGAGGGTTCCGGCGGTGGTCAGGCCGACAGCTGCCGGGACGGGGGAGTCAGCGGGACGGCGATGTGACCAGCAGTGGCCGCCGGGACACGCAGCCGGCTCGCCACAATGGCGCAACAGGGACCGGGCCTCCCGGGTCCGTGGCCGAGATGCGTTCCGGTCGCACCGCTGCTGCAATGACGGAGGACGTGGCCTCCGGCGGAACCGGGGCAGTCGAGATGTCTGAAGGAGCTGACGTGAGCGGCGAGAGCGACGAGACCGGACCGATCGACTACCTGGTGGTCGAGTTTCCGGCAGGAAGCCGGATGACGGGAGAAGGACTGCCCCTGCTGGTCGACCTGGTCGACCGGGGCATCATCCGGATCCTGGATCTGACCTTCGTCAGGAAGAACCGGGACGGCACCATCGACGGCGTGGAACTCTCCGAACTGACCGGGGACGGCGGTGCCGACCTCACCGTGTTCGAGGGGGTGTCCTCGGGCCTGATCGGCCAGGACGACATCGACGAGGCGAGCGCGATCCTCGAACCCGGCAGCGCTGCCGGAATCCTCATCTACGAGAACGTGTGGGCCGCACCGTTCGCGGCAGCCCTGCGCCGCTCCGGCGGACGCCTCGTCGCCAACGGGCGGATCCCGATCCACGAGGTCCTGGCCTCGCTCGACGTGGCCGAGTCCAGAGTCTGAAGACGCGGGCGAGTCCCGGGTTCGAACCCGTTCGCGGTCCCGCCGGACCGCCCGTTCCCGCAGAGTCAGTCAAAGGAGATGCACCATGCCAGGCCTTCTTCGTGGCGTCGCCCGTACGGCGGTGATCGCCGGCACCGCCACCTCGGTCTCCAACCGGGTCTCCCGGCGGCAGGCAGGCCGCTGGGCACAGCAGGACGCCACCCGGGCCCAGCCGGCTCCCGCTCCCACCGCCATGGCGCCGGAGGAGGAGATGAGCAACAAGATCGCCCAGCTCAAGGAGCTCGGGGACCTCAAGAGCCAAGGAGTGCTGAGCGACAGCGAGTTCGAGGCGCAGAAGGCCCGGATCCTCGCCCCCTGACCGGTCGGGAAACGCGCGGCACCCTGAGAAGATCGATGCGTGGACTCCGCCGAACCCCTGCCCGAATCCGGACTTCCCGAGCCCCTGCCCGAGGACGGTCCGGCGGGCCCGTCCGCCCGGCGCCGGGTGGTGCGCTGCCGTTTGTGCGGTCGGCCACTCACCGGTACGGAGTCCCGCCGCAACCGGCTCGGCCCCTCCTGCGACGCCAAACTGCACCCGCCGCCCCCGGACATCCGCACCCGCCGCCACGAGGTCGAACAGGACCCGCTCCCCGGCGTCTGAGCCGGGGCACGGCTACGCCCCCAGGCTGCGGAACAGTCCCTCCTGCACCACGGACACCAACAGGTTTCCCCCGCGGTCGTAGATCCGGCCGCGCGCCAGTCCCCGTCCGCCGGTGGCGATCGGTGACTCCTGGTCGTAGAGGAACCATTCGTCCGCCCGGAACGGCCGGTGGAACCACATCGCGTGGTCCAGCGACGCCATGTCGAAACCGCGCGGGCCCCACAGTGGCTCCACCGGGATACGGACCGCGTCGAGCAGCGTCATGTCGCTGGCGTACGTCAGCGCGCAGGTGTGCACCAGCGGGTCGTCGCCCAGCGGGCCGACCGCGCGCATCCAGACCGCGCTGCGGGGGTCCGCGCCCCTGACCTCCTCCCGCGTCCAGCGCAACCGGTCTGCATACCTGATGTCGAACGGCTGCCGCCGGGCCATCCGCTCCAGCGCCTCCGGAAGCACCCCCAGGTGCTCGCGCACCTCCTCGGCGACGGTCGGCAGCTCCTCGGGATCGGGGACCTCACGGGCGGGCGGCAGCTGGTGCTCGAAGCCCGCCTCCTCCGGCCGGTGGAACGACGCCGTCAGATTGAAGATCGTCCGGCCCTGCTGGACGGCCGTGACCCGGCGGGTGGTGAACGACCGGCCGTCGCGGATGCGCTCGACGTCGTAGACGATCGGCACACCCGGACGCCCCGGGCGCAGGAAGTAGGCGTGCAGCGAATGGACCGGCCGGTCCCCGTCGGTGGTACGGCCGGCCGCTACCAGGGCCTGTCCGGCGACCTGCCCGCCGAAGACCCGCTGCAGGGACTCCTGGGGGCTGCGCCCACGGAAGATGTTGACCTCGATCCGCTCCAGATCGAGCAGATCGACCAGGCGCTCGGCAGGGTTCGTCATGCGGTTCGTCTCCACTCTCGCAGGGGTGCCGTGTGCATGAGCGCGGTCACAGCTGGCCGACCGAGGTGACCCTGACGACCGCCCGGCCCTCTTCGTCGGAGGCCGCGAGGTCGATCTCCGCGCTGATGCCCCAGTCGTGGTCGCCGTTCGGGTCGGCGAAGGTCTGCCGCACCCGCCACAGACCGTGCGTGGCGTCCTCGTCGATCTTCAGGAGCTTCGGCCCGCGGGCGTCCGGACCGGTGCCCAGATCGTCGTACTCGTCCCAGTAGGCGTCCATGGCGTCGCCCCACGCGTCCTCGTCCCAGCCCGCGTCGCCGTCCAGCTCACCGAGCTCGTGGACCTTGTCCAGCGCCGCCAGCTCCACCCGCCGGAACAACGCGTTGCGGACCAGCACCCGAAAGGCCCGGGCGTTGGCCGTGACCGGCTTCACCTCGTCGGCCCGCTCCTGCGCCTCCTCGGCGGTCTCCACCTCCGGGTTGGCGAGCTGCTCCCACTCGTCGAGGAGACTGGAGTCCACCTGGCGGACCATCTCGCCGAGCCAGGCGATCAGGTCCTGAAGGTCCTCGGACTTGATGTCGTCCGGGATGGTGTGCTCAAGAGCCTTGTACGCGCTCGCCAGATAGCGCAGCACGATGCCCTCGGTACGGGCCAGCTCGTAGTTCGAGGTGAACTCAGTGAACGTCATGGCGCGTTCGTACATGTCGCGGATCACGGACTTCGGCGACACCGGGTGGTCGCCCACCCACGGGTGGCTCCTGCGGTACACGTCGTACGCGTGCCACAACAGCTCGCTCAGCGGCTTCGGATACGTGACGTCCTGGAGCAGCTCCATCCGCTCCTCGTACTCGATACCGTCCGCCTTCATCTGCCCGACCGCTTCGCCACGCGCCTTGTTCTGCTGGGCGGCCAGGATCTGCCGCGGGTCGTCGAGCGTCGACTCGACGACGGAGACCATGTCCAGCGCGTACGAAGGCGACTCGCCGTCCAGCAGGTCGAACGCGGCCAACGCGAAGGTGGACAGCGGCTGGTTGAGCGCGAAGTCCTGCTGGAGATCGACGGTGAGCCGGACGATACGGCCCTCCGCGTCCGGCTTGTCGAGCTGCTCCACGACACCGCCGTCCAGCAGCGAGCGGTAGATGGCGATGGCCCGGCGGATGTGCCGCAGCTGTGCCCTGCGCGGCTCGTGGCTGTCCTCCAGCAGATGCCGCATCGCCTCGAAGGCGTTGCCCGGACGCGCGATCACGGACAGCAACATCGTGTGCGTGACCCGGAAGCGGGAGGTCAGCGGCTCCGGATCGGACTGGATCAGCTTGTCGAAGGTGGTCTCCGACCAGGCGACAAAGCCCTCGGGGGCCTTCTTGCGGACCACCTTGCGCTTCTTCTTCGGGTCGTCGCCCGCCTTCTTGACGGCCTTCTCGTTCTCGATGACGTGCTCGGGCGCCTGCGCGACGACGAACCCCGCCGTGTCGAAGCCGGCCCGGCCCGCGCGGCCGGCGATCTGGTGGAACTCACGGGCGCGCAACGTACGGACGCGGGTGCCGTCGTACTTGGTGAGCGCCGTGAACAGTACGGTGCGGATCGGTACGTTGACGCCGACGCCGAGGGTGTCCGTACCGCAGATCACCTTCAGCAGACCCGCCTGGGCGAGCTTCTCCACCAGCCGCCGGTACTTCGGGAGCATGCCCGCGTGATGCACGCCGATGCCATGGCGCACATAGCGGGAGAGGTTCTGGCCGAACTTCGTGGTGAAGCGGAAGTTGCCGATCAGATCGGCGATCTTCTCCTTCTCCTCCTTGGTGCACATGTTGATGCTCATCAGCGACTGCGCCCGCTCGACGGCCGCGGCCTGGGTGAAGTGCACGATGTACACCGGCGACTGCCTGGTCTCCAGGAGCTCCGTGAGGGTCTCGGTGATCGGGGTCAGCCGGTACTCGTAACTGAGCGGAACCGGCCGGGTCGCGGAGCGCACCACGGACGTGGGGCGGCCGGTGCGGCGGGTCAGGTCCTCCTCGAACATCCTGACGTCACCGAGCGTGGCCGACATCAGGACGAACTGGGCCTGCGGCAGCTCCAGGAGCGGGATCTGCCAGGCCCAGCCGCGGTCCGGCTCGGCGTAGAAGTGGAACTCGTCCATCACGACCTGGCCGATGTCGGCGTACTTCCCGTCACGCAGCGCGATGGACGCCAGGACCTCGGCCGTGCAGCAGATCACCGGGGCGTCCGCGTTCACGGAGGCGTCGCCGGTGAGCATGCCGACGTTCTCCGTGCCGAACAGCTTGCACAGGTCGAAGAACTTCTCCGAGACCAGTGCCTTGATCGGCGCGGTGTAGAAGGTGACCTTGTCCTGGGCCAGCGCCGTGAAGTGCGCAGCTGCCGCGACCAGGCTCTTTCCGGAGCCGGTCGGGGTGGAAAGGATCACATTCGCGCCCGAGACCACCTCGATCAGCGCCTCCTCCTGGGCCGGATAGAGGGTGATGCCCCGCGTCTCGGTCCATGACGAGAAAGCCTCGAAGAGGGCGTCGGGGTCGTCGGTCGGGGGCAGCTGATCGATAAGGGTCACGCCCCCATCTTGCCTGCCTTCCGCCCGGATGAGGGAACCGGACGACCGTATGAAGATCACGGGCGATACGCTGCCCACTCAACTCGGCCGTGCCTGGGCGGCAGTGGCAGCAGGACGACTTTGGGGGCGGGAAGAACCATGATGGGACCGGCACACTCTCTGTCAGGGGCAGCGGCCTGGCTGGGGGTGGGCGCGGCGGCGGCGGCCGCCGGCCACGCGATGCCGTGGCCCGTCCTGGTCGTCGGCGCGCTGATCACCGCCGGAGCCGCGCTCGCCCCGGACCTCGACCACAAGTCCGCGACCATCTCGCGGGCCTTCGGTCCGGTCTCCCGGGGGCTCTGCGAGATCGTCGACAAGCTCTCGCACGCCGTCTACAAGGCGACCAAGATGCGCGGCGACTCGCACCGCAACGGCGGCCACCGGACCCTGACGCACACCTGGCTCTGGGCCGTCCTGATCGGTGCCGGGGCCTCCGCCGCGGCGATCACCGGCGGCCGGTGGGCGGTCCTGGCGATCCTCTTCGTCCACCTGGTGCTCGCCGTCGAAGGACTGCTGTGGCGGGCCGCCCGGATGTCCAGCGACGTCCTGGTGTGGCTGCTCGGCGCGACGAGCGCCTGGATACTGGCCGACGTCCTGGACAAGCCGGGCAATGGCTCGGACTGGCTGTTCAGCGCCCCCGGACAGGAGTACCTGTGGCTGGGGCTGCCGATCGTGCTCGGCGCGCTCGTCCACGACATCGGCGACGCGCTGACCGTCTCCGGCTGCCCGATCCTGTGGCCCATTCCCCTGGGCCGCAAGCGCTGGTACCCGATCGGGCCGCCGAAGGGCATGCGGTTCCGGGCCGGCAGCTGGGTGGAGCTGAAGGTACTGATGCCGGTGTTCATGGTGCTCGGGGGACTGGGCGGGGCGGCTGCGCTGAACTTCATATGACCGTCGGTTCCGATGGCCGGTACCGACGAGCCGGGACCGACGGCCGGGATGGGGAACGGGCGATCAGGCAGAGTCGCGCTGCACCGGACGGTGAGCCGGAACGATATCTCCGGCCGGCCCCCGAACCGTTCCCGTCGAGCCGGCCGCGCAGCATCGGCTACACCCAGCGCCGGCTGTGCCGGTCCGCCCGTACCGCAATGCGGAGTCCGCGGGAACGGGCCGGCCCGAGAGCTTCGGAGACTTCGTGTCCTGAGGCGGCCCGGACGATCACTCGCTCGGGCTTGAGTTCGTTCCGCACCATGCTTGCCAGGACCACGCCGAAGTCGGCGTCGCCTCGCCGGACGACGGTCCTCTCGACGGATCGCATTCGTCCGCGCATCACGCACTACCGGACGTGCACAAGCGACGGCCGCGGATGAACCTGGAGATCTGAGCGGAGTACCGCACACACGCAAGAGGAGAAAATCCCAGTCCACAAGCCGCCCCCGAAAGCCCGCGGTCCGGAGATTGCTCCCTTGGGAGCCAGCATCGACACGAGGCGGTCGGCATCATTCATGCTCTGCGTTCCGCGTTGGGCTTCCTAACTCGTGGTCAGGCCGAAGACCGTGATGAGCACTGCGCAGCACGCCGCAACGAGCACGGCGCCTGCCACGTGGACACCGACGGATCGGGCTCGGCTCGGCAGCAGCCAGAAGGCGAAAACTCGATTGACCAGCGGCATCAGCAACCAGGTCAGCACGCTGACACTCAGTACGTTGCTGATGAACAGAGCGAGATACCCGGCCATTCCCAGACGACTGAGCCAGCCGCCGACCGTCAGGTTCAGGATCGTCACCGTGGGATACAGGGCCAGTACCACGGACATGGCCTGCTTCCAGTTGGGCGGAACCCCTTCCTCCGTTCCCTGGCCGAAGCGGAACCAGCCGCTGAACGCCGACCCGATCTTGCGTACGTCGTAGGAACCGAAGTAGTCGCGCCCTTCCGACAGAAGCTTGTCGCGGGCCTCGGAGTTGAGCCATTCCTCGAGATGTGCGCGAGTGTCGAAGCGGAAGGCGACCACCCAACGGTCCTGAATTCCCTTCACCGGCTTGAACAGCTCCGACCCCATGAAACCAGGGTGTCGCCCCTGTTCCTTGAAGACCTTGTCCTGCCAGCGCAGGAAGTCCCCCTCGCGCCCCGGCCGCACCTCGTGTGAGATGACCGCCGTGACGACGTCCTCGGCCGGTGTACCGCCGGAAAGCACCTCTTGTGTGGGGGGTCCATCGAAGAGTGGGCGGCCCTCCTCCAGGAGTTGTCGACGCGCATTCGACTCCAGCCACGCAGTCAGCTGATCGAGACCGGAGAAGCGGAATACCACGACCCACTCGTTGTCCTCGTCGGAGGCCGGCGGGTACAACTCCGTTCCCTGGAAACCGTCGAAGCCCCGCACAACCTCATTGGTCTTCTCCTGCCAGCGCTTGTAGTCGTCGTTCCGTCCCACCCGGACTTTCTGGGAAATCACGACCGTCGCGCTGCCGCTGGATCCGCGGCTTGCACGGGTACTCATGCCGAGTAGTCTAGTTCGAAAGGGACTTATAGGACAAATGGTATAGAGATTTACCGCCTTGGCGAGCGGGAGGATCCTGAGATGGGACACAGGGAGTTCATGGCCGAAGCGGTCCGGCTGGCAACCGAGTCTGTCGAAAAGGGCTGGGGCGGGCCGTTCGGTGCGGTGATCACCCATGACGGCGAGATCATCGCTCGCGGGCAGAACCGTGTACTTCTCACGGCTGACCCGACCGCGCACGGTGAAGTGGAAGCCATCCGCAAGGCTGTTCAGGTGCTCAATCCGGAGGCGCCCACCATCTCGGAGGGGTACCAGGACGCGTACACCCTGAAGCTGGTGCCTCGCCCCGAGGGTTCCCCCGATATCGTTCCAGAACGCGCTCGTATGCTGCAGGGGTGCACGATCTACACCAGTGGCGCTCCGTGTCCGATGTGCATGAGTGCCATCTACTGGTCCCGGATCGGCACCGTCTACTACAGCTGCGACTGGAAGGCGACTCAGGAGATCGGCTTCGACGACGTCTTTCAGTACGACGACTTCGAGAAACCCCCGGACCGTCGGAGCATCACTCTCGAACAGCTCCTTCCCGAGCTGGGGGCCACTTCCTACGAGGCATGGGCGAACAAGCCCGACAAGCACCCGTACTGAAACGGCTGGGACCGAGAACCCGATCACTGCGCCGAGGTCGCGCCCATTGCGGGGCCACCAAGAAGGTAATGGGGGGCAGTGCCAAGCCGCTGCCTCGACGCCGGACTCGAAGTCGAGGCCGGCAGGGCGAAGGTGTCCCTCTCGCGCACATTGCCGCATCTCTCTCCGCTGCCGGGTCCCGATTTCGACAACGGACACCTTGTGGCCCGTCCTGCCCCCCTACGCGCTGCTCCTTACAGTGCTCCCTTCGGGAAGGGGCGGGGGTGAGGGTTCAAGCCGTCCGTGGTGCCGCCGTGACCCCCATGACCAGCGAATAGAGCGTGTCGTTCGCCGTGATGAAGAGACGGTTCCGCTTTGGGCCACCGAAGCGGATATTGGAGACCGTGTTGGGCACCAGGATGCGGCCGAGCAGGGTCCCGTCCAGGGCGTAGCAGTGCACTCCGTCGTCCATGGCCGCGACCCAGAGGTGGCCCCGGTCGTCGAAGCGGATGTTGTCGAAGCGGCCCTCCTTGGTCCCTTCGGCGAAAACCTTGCCCTCGGAGAGGGTGCCGTCCGCGCGTACCTCGAAGACACGGATCCGGTTGGCCCGGGTGTCGGAAACGTACAGCTCGCTCTCGTCGGCTGAGAAGACAAGGCCGTTGGGGGCGCCGAAGCCGTCGGCCGCGAGCTGCACCTCGCCGGTGTTCGGGGCGATTCGGTAGACGTTGTTGGCGCCGATCTCGCTCTCGGCGCGGTGGCCCTCGTAGTCGCTGGTGATCCCGAAGTCCGGATCCGAGAACCAGATCGAGCCATCGGACTTCACAGCCGCGTCGTTCGGGCTGTTGAGCCGCCTGCCCCGATAGCGGTCGGCGAGCACGGTGACCGAGCCGTCGTGTTCGGTGCGGGTGACACGGCGGTTGCCCTGCTCACACGTGATCAGACGGCCCTCCCGGTCCAAGGTGTTGCCGTTGGAGTGCCCCGCGGGCGAGCGGAAGACGCTGACCGCCCCGGTCGTCTCGTCCCAGCGCAACATCCGGTCGTTCGGGATGTCACTCCAGATCAGCTGGCGCCAGGCCGGTATGTACAGCGGCCCCTCCGCCCAGCGGGAGCCCACGTGGAGCGTCTCCAGTTGCTCATCACCCGCGGTGCACTTCTCCGTACGGAACCTTTCGTCGAGCACTTCGTACAGCGCGGGGCGGCCGGTGGCCATGTTCGTTCTCCTTCAGTCGTCCTGCGTTTCAAGTGTTGAACAGCATCTTGCTGAAGGTGAGTATCGCAGGATGTCATATGGTGGGTGAAGTCATTGGGTGTAGCTGGTTTGGAGTAGGGCGTCATGGATGATGTGGACCGGAAGTTGCTGAACCTGCTGCAGGAGGACGCCACGCAGGCGTACGCCGTCCTGGGCAAGGCCGTCGGGCTCTCCGCGGGCGCGGCCCATGAGCGGGCGCGCAAGCTGCGCGAGTCGGGGGTGATCCGCCGCACGACGATCGAGGTGGACCCCGCCGCCGTCGGCGGTGGGGTGTTGGCCTTTGTCATGGTCGACTCGTCGGCCTGGATGGGCGACTCCGGCAAGCGCTTCGCCGCGATCCCCGAGCTGCAGGAGGCCCACATCATCGCGGGCAGCGCATCGGTTCTGGTCAAGGTCAGGACCGGGACGACCGAGCAACTCCAGGACGTACTGAGGAGGTTGTACGAGATCGAAGGCGTCAGCGGCACTCAGGCGACGGTGGCCCTGGAGACGTTCTTCGAGAGGCCGGTGTCGACGGGAGTCTGAAGCACCTCCGTGAAGGTTTATGACGCCCTGTTCGGCAACGATGCCTGCCTCGGGTGCCGAGATCACGTGAGATGTCCGCAGCTGTACGGCCCTTGACGTGGTACTCGGTTCTCAGCCACTTCCGGGCGACGGACCGTTCGAGCGCACCCGCAGCCCGGCGTGGTCCAAGAGGGACGCGGGCCTGTTCCAAGGAGTAGCGGGATGGCTCCGGGGCTGCGTCCGGCGAGCTCCCGATGTCCTTCTGCGGCAGTCCCGCTTCGAGGTGGGGTGATCGCGCGGAATGGAAACGGGCCGCCCCGGAGTGCGGTGAAGCCAGGCGAACAGTTCCTCGCAGTCGGGGATTTCAAGGTCAGTCGCGATGACAGCGACGTTGTGCGCGTCGCCCACTTCTTGATCGGCGCCGAGGCGGTGGCCGCTCGCTCCTCAGCCGTGCCAGGAGCGCCACAGCGCCGCATAGGCGCCGTCCGCCGCCACCAGCTCGTCGTGGCTGCCCAGTTCACTGACCCGGCCGCTCTCGACAACCGCGATCACATCCGCGTCGTGCGCGGTGTGCAGCCGGTGGGCGATCGCCACGACCGTACGGCCGTCCAGCACCCGGGCCAGCGACCGCTCCAGATGCCGGGCGGCCCGCGGGTCCAGCAAGGACGTCGCCTCGTCCAGCACCAACGTGTGCGGATCGGCCAGGACCAGCCGGGCCAGGGCGATCTGCTGGGCCTGAGCAGGTGTCAGCGCCAAACCGCCGGAGCCGACCTCGGAGTCCAGCCCCTCCTCCAGCGCCCGCGCCCAGCCGTCCGCGTCGACCGCCGCGAGCGACGCCCACAGCTCGGCGTCCCCGGCACCGGCACGCGCCAGCAGGAGATTGTCCCGCAACGAACCCACGAACACGTGGTGCTCCTGATTGACCAGCGCCACATGCGTACGTACCTGCTCCGCCTTCATCCGTGACAACTCCGCACCACCGAGCGTCACTTCACCCGCGCGCGGCGCGTAGATCCCGGCAAGCAGCCGGCCCAACGTGGACTTTCCGGCCCCGGACGGGCCGACCAGCGCCAGGCGCGTACCCGGCGCGATGTCCAACGACACCCGGTGCAGGACATCCAGCCCGGCGCGGTAGCCGAAGCGCACCTCCTCGGCGCGTACGTCCCGGCCGTCCGGGACCACCTCCGCGTCGCCCGCGTCCGGTTCGATGTCCCGGACGCCCACCAGCCGTGCCAGCGACACCTGTGCGACCTGCAACTCGTCGTACCAGCGCAGGATCAGGCCGATCGGATCGACCATCATCTGTGCCAGCAGCGCCCCCGTCGTCAGCTGTCCCACGGTCAGCCAGTCCTCGATGACGAACCAGCCGCCGAGCATCAGCACCGCGCCGAGAATCGTCACATAGGTGGCGTTGATGACGGGGAAGAGCACGGAACGCAGGAAGAGTGTGTACCGTTCCCACGCGGTCCATTGCCGGATGCGCGTGTCCGACAACGCCACCCGGCGCGCACCCAGCCGGTGCGCCTCCACGGTCCGCCCGGCATCCACGGTCTCCGCGAGCATCGCCGCGACCGCGGCGTATCCGGCGGCCTCCGAACGGTACGCGGACGGAGCCCGTTTGAAGTACCAGCGGCAGCCGATGACCAGGACGGGCAGGGCGATCAGCACCGAGAGCGCCAGCGGCGGAGCGGTCGCGGTGAGCGCGGCCAGCAACAGCCCCGCCCACACCACACCGATCGCCAGCTGCGGCACGGCCTCGCGCATCGCGTTGGCCAGCCGGTCGATGTCCGTGGTGATCCTGGAGAGCAGATCACCCGTCCCGGCCCGCTCCAGCACGCCCGGCGGCAGCCCGACCGACCGTACGAGGAAGTCCTCGCGGAGATCGGCCAGCATCTCCTCGCCGAGCATCGCGCTGCGCAGACGCATCGACCGGGTGAAGACCGTCTGCACGATCAGCGCGAGCGCGAACACCCCTGCGGTGCGCTCCAGATGGAGGTCGGTGACGCCGTCGGCGAGATCCTCGACCAGCCCGCCCAGCAGATACGGGCCGGTGAGCGAGGCGATCACCGCGATGGCGTTGAACGTGACGAGCACGGCGAACGGCTTGCGGTGACGCCGCAGCAGCTCTCGTACATAGCTCCGTACGGTGGTGGGGGTGCCGACCGGCAGGGTCGTCGCCGACTCCGGTGCGGCCGGGTCGTACGCCGGTTCTGCGACGCCGATCATGCCCGTTCCTCGATTTCCTCGATCGTCCTGAGTGTGCCCTGAGCGGCCGTGACAGCGGTCTCGTCGTCCGTCTCGCGCGCCACGACCGCCCGGTAACGCAGGTCCGTACGCAGCAGTTCACGGTGTGCGCCGACCGCGACGACCGTGCCGTCGTGTACCAGCACCACCCGGTCCGCCAGGTCGAGCAGCAGCGGCGACGAGGCGAACGCCACGGTCGTACGGCCCTGACGCAGACCCTTGATTCCGGCGGCGACCCTGGCCTCCGTGTGCGAGTCGACGGCGGAGGTCGGCTCGTCGAGTACCAGCACCTCCGGGTCGGTCACCAAGGAGCGGGCCAGGGCGAGCCGCTGGCGTTGACCGCCCGAGAGCGAACGCCCGCGTTCGGTGATCCGCGTTGCCATGGGGTCGCCGTCCGTGGCGACGGACGCCTGCGCCAACGAGTCCAGCACATCACCGCACTGGGCGGCGGACAGCGCATCCTCGGCGGACACCCGCCTTGAGGCCGGAACATCGAGCAACTCGCGCAGCGTGCCGGAGAGCAGGACCGGGTCCTTGTCCTGGACCAGTACCGCGGTCCGGGCGGAGTCCAGCGGGAGTTCGTCCAGCGGTACGCCACCGAGCAGGACGGACGGGGTCTTCCGCTCCGTCGTGACGCCGTCCGTGGAGGCGCGCCCGCTGTTCTCCGGCCCGTTGTGGTCCGCCTCGCGCGTCGAGTCCTTCGACGCGTTCCTGTCCTCGTTCTCGTCCCCGTTCTGGTTCCCGGTCGCGTCCTTGTCCTCGTGTGCGTGGCCGCCGAGCCGTTCGGCCAGCCTTCCCGCCTCGTCCGGGTCGCCGCAGACCACCGCGGTGAACAGGCCCGCCGGGGCCATCAGCCCGGTGACCGGGTCGTACAGATCGCCGGTCGGTGCGGCGTCGACGGTCGAGGGCCGGTCCGTGCGGTGCAGTGACAGCACCCGGACCGCGCGCTTGGCGGAGGGCCGTGAGAAGGAGTACGCCATCGCGATCTCCTCGAAGTGGCGCAGCGGGAACAGCAACAGCGTCGCCGCGCTGTACACCGTGACCAGCTGACCGACCTCGATCCGGCCGTCGCGGGCCAGTGTCGCCCCGTACACGACCAGCGAGATGAGCAGCACACCCGGCAGGAGCACCTGGATGGCCGAGATCAGTGACCACATCCGCGCACTGCGCACCGCGGCCTTGCGGACCTCCTGCGAGGCGCGCCGGTAGCGGCCGAGGAACAGCTCCTCGCCGCCGATCCCGCGCAGCACCCGCAGCCCGGCGACGGTGTCCGAGGCCAGCTCGGTGGCCTTGCCCGCCTTCTCGCGCTGGAGGTCGGCGCGCCGGGTGGCCCGGGGGAGCAGCGGCAGCACGGCCAGGGCCAGCAACGGCATGGCGAGTGTCACCAGGATGCCCAGCGAGGGCAGATAGAGGATGAGCCCCGCGCAGATCAGTACGAGGGCGGCAGCGGCCGCGGCGAAGCGGGAAAGTGCCTCGACGAACCAGCCGATCTTTTCCACGTCACCGGTGGAGACCGCGACGACCTCGCCCGCGGCGACCCGGCGGGTCAGCGCCGAGCCGAGCTCCGCGGTCTTACGGGCCAGCAGTTGCTGCACGCGCGCGGCGGCGGTGATCCAGTTGGTGATGGCGGTCCGGTGAAGCATGGTGTCGCCCAGCGCGATCAGCACACCCAGGACCGCGATCAGGCCGCCCGCCCACGCGAGGCGGCTGCCGGAACGGTCGACGACGGCCTGCACGGCGAAGCCGACGGCCGGTGGCAATCCGGCCAGGGAACACTGGTGCAACAGCCCCCAGGAAAGGGACTTGAGCTGACCGCGGAGCTGATTGCGGCCGAGCCAGAGCAGGAAGCGTGGGCCCGACCGGACATCGGGATCGCCAGGATCCGGGTACGGAAGATCGCGAATCTGCATGACGTCCCATGGGTCGGTGTGTGCCGGTTTGTTCGGTGAACGACTCAAACCGTGCAAGGTTCACCCCGGAAGGTCCGTCGGAGCAATCGATTTTCTCCATGGGCACCTTTCACGCCATGGTGTCGCGAGCGAGCGAGCAAGCGGGAGGGGGAAAGCACTGCGGGGCCCGGACCGGCTCAACCGAACCGGTCGGGGCCCCGCATTTACCCTCATCCCTCGCGTCGGCCGGTCAGGCCTTCCCCGGACCCTCCGGATCCTTCGAATCCATGCCGGAGCGGGCCTTCTTCCACTCACCGCGCGTGAAGTCCGGAATCTGCTGCGGCGCGCCCTTCGCCTTGATGGACAGATGGCTGAGCGGCACGGGTGACGTCCACGTCGCCGCGTCGTACACATCGAAGTCAGGGACGAGACCGAGCCGCATGCACTGCATCAGCCGGAACACCAGCATGTAGTCCATGCCTCCGTGACCGCCCGGCGGGTTGGCATGCTCCTTCCACAGCCAGTGGTCCCACTGCGTGTACTTCGAGAAGTCGCCCCAGTTGTCGTCGGTGTGGTCGGGCTCTATGTAGATACGGGCCGGATAGTCCTCGAAGACACCCTTCGTACCGCCCAGGCTGTTGATCCGCGAGTACGGATGCGGAGTGGATACATCGTGCTCCAGCCGGATGACCCGTCCCTTGGCGGTCTGGACGAGACTGATCGTCCGGTCGCTCTCGATATAGGTCTCCTTCCAGCTCGGATCACCGGCCGGCATGTGCTTCTTGCGGTACTCGGCGAGCCCCAGGGACGGTGAGCCCACACTGGTGATGCTCACCGCACGGTCGCCACGGTTGATGTCCATGTAGTTGGCGACCGGACCGAAGCCGTGGTTGGGGTAGAGATCGCCGCGCAACCGGGTGTGCCACAGCCTGCGCCAGGGCCCTTCGTAGTACCCCGGATCGAACATCAGGCCGCGCAGATCGTGGTTGTACGCGCCCGCGCCGTGCAGCAGATCGCCGAAGAGCCCGGCATGCGCCATGCGCAGTACCCGCATCTCGTTGCGCCCGTAACAGCAGTTCTCCAACTGCATGCAGTGGCGTCTGGTGCGCTCCGAGAGATCGACCAACTCCCACAGCTGGTCGAGCTGGAGAGCGATGGGACACTCCACGCCGACATGCTTGCCGTTCAGCAGGGCGGTCTTCGCCATCTCGAAGTGGAAGTCCCAGGGCGTCGCCACATAGACGAAGTCGATGTCCCCGCGCTTGCAGAGATTCTGGTAGTCGTCCTCGCCGTTGGTGTAGACGGCGGGGGCCGGCTGACCCGCGGCGGTCACCTTCGCGGCCGCCCGTTCCGCCTTGGCCTTGACCGGGTCGCAGACGGCGACGACCTGCACGCCGCCGACGGCGAGAAAGAGGTCGATCATGCTGCCACCGCGGTTGCCCAGGCCGACCAGGCCGACCCTTACGGTGGAACGCCGGTCGAACGGCACCCCCACCATGGTGCGCCCCTGGCGCTTCGGGGCGGCCGCCTGATCCGGCTGTGCCGCGCCGGCGGCCTCCGGGTTCCGGCCGGGGGTGGCGGCGGCCGCGGTGCCGCTGGCGAGACCGCCGAGTCCGATCCCGGCACCGGCCACCGTGGCGGTCGTCCACAGGACCGAGCGGCGGCTCACCGAGCCGTCTTCGCCGTCCCGCGTACCGTCGTCGTTCTGCTGTGCTGCGTCGTTCATCGATCCTCCAGAAGGGGGGTCTGACGTGCGCGGCTGTTGAATGAACCTCGGTAAGGACCCTGGTAGTTGGTGTTGCTGATGCGCAAGGGGAGTGATTGGACTCCTGTGCCGAAACCATGGACTTTTGTGGGCATGCAGAAGCCGGGCGTGCTCGGCATCCGAGCCCGCCCGGCGATTGGGTACAGCGGCCTATGGTCCAGGGAAGCCCGGGGTGGCCCGAGGCAGTGGGCAGTGCTTGGCAGTCCGGGACAGGATGATCGGTACCGTCAGGCGACCGAGGGCGGGGCGGTCGCCGGACGGTCCGAGATCAGCGCACAACGGCCCCCGGCCGCGTCGCGCGCTCCAGCTCCATCAGCACCGAGTAGTACGAGTGCCCCGTGGCCCGGTCCATTCCGATCTCGCACATCCGGTTGGCCGAGAGATACGCGTCGTACTCGCGCGCGTTCACCTCGGCGGCCTCCTTCGCCGTTGCGGAGGCAGTCAACTCCTTGTGCAGCATGCCGCGGTCGCCCGCGAAGGCGCAGCACCCGGCGTCGTCGGGGATCACGACCTCCTCCGCACACGCCTCCGCGACCGCACGCAGCTGATCCACGTCGTTCAGATGCTGCATGGAACACGTCGGATGCAGGACCGCCGAACTGATCTTCCGGAGGACGGTCAGCTCGGGAAGCAGTTCGTCGGCTGCCCAGACGAGGGAGTCGACAATGGTCAGCTCCCGGTGCAACTCCCGGTTGTCGTCGGTGAGATACGGCACCACCTCATGGGCGATGCCCAGCGTGCACGACGAGGCGTCGACGACCAGCGGCAGCTTTCCGCCCGCCGTCCAGCCCCAGGCCGCCGCCACGATGCGGTTGGCCATCACGGCATTGCCTTCGTCGTACCCCTTGGAGTGCCAGATCGTCGCGCAGCACGTGCCCGCGACATCGTCCGGAATCCATACCGGCTTTCCGGCGCGGGCGGAGACGGCGACGACCGCCTGCGGCAGCGACGGGCCACGATGGCCCTCGGGCCCGCCGAAGATACGGTTCACACACGCCGGGTAATAGACCGCGCTCGCCCCGACACGGGAGGTACGGGGCAGCTTCCGGGCGGCGGCACCGGGGATCTCGGGCAGCCACTCGGGCACCAGATCGGGGCGTACGGCCTTGCGGGCGAGCCCGGTGATGGTCTCCAGCGGCCCGTCGCCGAGCCGGTCGCCGATCCGGTCGGCCGCGGCGACCGCGACCCGGGCCGCCGCCTCCACCGCCTTGAAGTTCTTCGCCGTGAGTGCCGCGATGCGCTCCTCGCGCGGCGAGTGCCGCTGGTGGCGGAAGTCCTTCATCATGGCGCCGGTGTCGATGCCGACCGGACAGGCCAGCTTGCAGGTCGAGTCGCCCGCGCAGGTGTCGACGGCGTCGTAGCCGTACGCGTCGAGCAGCTGCGCCTCCACCGGGGATCCGCCGGACTGGCGCATCATCTCCCGCCGCAGCACGATCCGTTGGCGCGGCGAGGTGGTCAGATCATGGCTGGGACAGGTGGGTTCGCAGAAGCCGCACTCGATGCAGGGGTCGGCGATCGGCTCGACCTCGGGGATGGTCTTCAGCCCGCGCAGATGGGCCTTGGGGTCGCGATCGAGGACGATGCGGGGCGCCAGCACCCCGTCGGGGTCGATGATCTGCTTCGTGCGCCACATCAGCTCGGTCGCCTTCGGACCCCACTCCAGCTCCAGGAAGGGGGCGATGTTACGGCCGGTGGCGTGCTCCGCCTTCAACGAGCCGTCGAAGCGGTCCACGGTCAGCCGACAGAAGTCGTCCATGAATGCGGCGTAGCGATCGACGTCGGACGGCTTCGCCGCGTCGAAGGCGAGCAGGAAGTGCAGATTGCCGTGCGCCGCGTGACCGGCGACGGCGGCGTCGAAGCCGTGCTCCGCCTGAAGCCCGAGCAGCGCCTCGCAGGCGTCGGCCAGCCGGGAGGGCGGCACCGCGAAGTCCTCGGTGATCAGCGTCGTACCCGAGGGCCGGGAGCCGCCGACCGCGGTGACGAATGCCTTGCGGGCCTTCCAGTAGCCCGCGATGGCCTTGGCGTCGCGGGTGAACTCATTGGTCACCGACGCCACGGGGGCCACCAGGTCGAGTCCTTCGACGACCGCTGCCGCCGCCCTCTCGTAGGCCTCCTGGCCCGCCTCGTCCGGAGCCCGGAACTCCACCAGCAGCGCCGCGGTTTCCTTGGGCAGTTCGGCCCAGTCGGCGGGCACGCCCTGGACGCTCACCGACGCGCGCAGCGTATGGCCGTCCATCAGCTCGACGGCGATCGCCCCTGCCTCGTTGAAGCCGGGCACGGCGGCCGCCGCCGCGGTCAGCGAGGGGAAGAACAACAGGGCGGTGGAGACGCGGCGATCCAGCGGCAGGGTGTTGAAGACGACCTCGGAGATGAAGCCGAAGGTGCCCTCGGAGCCGACCATCAGACCGCGCAGGATCTGCACGGGTGTCGAGCCGTCCAGGAAGGCGTCGAGCCGGTAGCCGTTGGTGTTCTTGATCTCGTACTTGGTACGGATCCGGGCGGTGAGCCCGGCATCCGCCTCGATCTCCGCCTTCAGTGCCAGCAGCCCCTCGCACAGCCGCGGCTCGGCACGGGCCAGGTCCTCGTCCGCCGCGGGGTCTCCGGTGTCGACGACCGTACCGCTCGGCAGTACGAAGGTCAGGGAGGAGACGGTGCGGTACGAATTGCGGGTCGTCCCCGCCGTCATTCCGGAGGCGTTGTTGGCGACGACCCCGCCGATCGTGCACGCGATGGCGCTGGCCGGGTCGGGGCCCAGCAGCCGGCCGTGCCGGGCGAGGGTGGCGTTGGCGCGCAGGATCGTCGTCCCGGGCCGGATACGGGCCCGCGCGCCGCCGTCCAGGACCTCGATGCCCGTCCAGTGGTGGCGTACGTCGACGAGGATGTCCTCGCCCTGGGCCTGGCCGTTGAGGCTGGTGCCGGCCGCCCGGAAGACGACCTCGCGGCCCTTGCCGTGCGCGTACGACAGGATCGCCGAGATGTCGTCGATGTCCTCCGGGACCACGACGACCTGGGGGACGAACCGGTAGGGGCTGGCGTCGGAGGCGTACTTCACCAGGTCGGAGACCTTCCACAGCACCTTCTCCGGGCCCAGCAGGTCGATCAGCTCGCCGCGCAGCGGTTCCGGCGTCCCCGGAGCCTGCCGGTCGGGGACCCGGTCCACGGACGGGGTGCGCACCGCAGTAGGGCGGAGTGCTTCCGGCTTCGGCTCCAGCAGTGGCATGTCGAGCTCTCCTCGGCGGTTCTGTACTTGTGTGTTCGTGCGGTTTGCGCTTGTACGGTTCGGTTCTGACGGCGACGGCACGCACGCGGCACCCATCGGGCGGGTGCGCGTCCCCGCCGGTTCAGCAGCGGCGCTCCGGCATTCCGTTGACCAGGGCGGACAACAGCCCGCCGAGCACCTCGCGCTGATCCGCGGTCAATGGAGCCAGGATCTCCTCTGCGGCGGCCCGGCGCGCGTCGCGCAGCGACCGGAGGGTGGCGAGACCGTCCTCGGTGATCTCGATCCGGACCACCCGCCGACTGTCCGGATCGGGGGCGCGGCGCACCCGGCCACTGGCCTCCAGGCCGTCGACCAGGCTGGTCACGGCGCGTGGGACGACGTCGAGCCGCTGCGCGAGATCGGCCATCCGGGGAGGGCCGTCGTAATGCGCGACGGTGCGGAGCAGCCGGAACTGTGCGGGAGTGATACCGATCGGCTCCAGCTGGCGGCTCTGAATCCGCTGGAGTCTGCGGGTCACCCGCAGCAACTGCTCGGCGAGCACGCCATCGGCGTCGGAGGAGTCCATGGCCGAACAGTATCAGGACCTTGTGCATTGTGAGTATAGGTAACAATGAGCTATGCTCTCAAAAGCTTCGAGTCCCCGGATTTCGAGTTCCCGGATGCGAGACGAGTTGCCGTACGCCCGACGCACGCCTGACGAAGGAGCCCATGAAACCCGACGAAATCACCTGGACACCCCCGCCCCGGGACGGAAGCGGCCCGCCCGCGCAGCTGCGCCGCATCCTGCGCCTCTTCCACCCCTACAGAGGCCGCCTGGCCCTGGTCGGACTGCTCGTCGGCGCCTCGTCGCTGGTGTCGGTCGCCTCGCCGTTCCTGCTGCGCGAAATCCTGGACACCGCCATCCCGCAGGGTCGTACGGGACTGCTGTCGCTGCTCGCCCTCGGCATGATCCTCACCGCCGTCATGAACAGCGTCTTCGGAGTCCTGCAGACCCTGATCTCCACCACAGTCGGCCAGCGCGTCATGCACGATCTACGCACCGCCGTCTATGCCCAGCTGCAGCGGATGCCGCTCGCCTTCTTCACCAGGACCCGCACCGGCGAGGTGCAGTCCCGTATAGCCAATGACATCGGTGGCATGCAGGCGACCGTCACCTCCACCGCGACGTCACTGGTCTCCAACCTCACCGCGGTCTTCGCCACGGTCGTCGCCATGCTGGCGCTCGACTGGCGGCTCACCCTCGTCTCGCTCCTCCTGCTGCCGGTCTTCGTCTGGATCAGCCGCCGGGTCGGCCGTGAGCGGAAGAAGATCACCACCCGGCGGCAGAAGCAGATGGCGGTCATGGCGGCCACGGTCACCGAATCGCTCTCCGTCAGCGGCATCCTGCTGGGCCGGACGATGGGCCGGGCGGACTCCCTCACCCAGGGTTTCGCCGAGGAGTCCGAGAAGCTGGTCGATCTCGAAGTGCGCTCCAGTATGGCCGGGCGGTGGCGGATGTCGACGATCGGCATCGTCATGGCCGCCATGCCCGCCGTCATCTACTGGGCAGCGGGCCTCGCCCTGCAGTCCGGCGGCCCCGCCGTCTCCATCGGCACGCTCGTCGCCTTCGTCTCCCTCCAACAGGGCCTCTTCCGGCCCGCCGTGAGCCTGCTCTCCACCGGCGTGCAGATGCAGACGTCCCTCGCGCTCTTCCAGCGGATCTTCGAGTACCTCGACCTCGAAGTGGACATCACCGAGCCCGACAACCCCGTCCGGCTGGACGAGATCCGCGGCGAGATCCGCTTCGAGGGCGTCGACTTCAGCTACGACGAGAAGAGCGGTCCGACCCTGAGCGGCATCGATGTGACCGTTCCGGCCGGCGGCAGCCTGGCGGTCGTCGGCCCCACCGGGTCCGGCAAGTCCACGCTCAGCTATCTGGTGCCCAGGCTCTACGACGTCACCGGCGGTCGGGTCACGCTCGACGGCGTCGACGTACGCGATCTGGACTTCGAAACCCTGGCCCGGGCCGTGGGCGTGGTCTCCCAGGAGACCTACCTCTTCCACGCCTCGGTCGCCGACAACCTGCGCTTCGCCAAGCCGGACGCGACCGACGCCGAAATAGAGGCGGCTGCCCGTGCGGCGCAGATCCACGACCACATCGCCTCACTGCCCGACGGCTACGACACCCTGGTCGGTGAACGCGGCTACCGCTTCTCGGGCGGCGAGAAACAGCGCCTGGCCATCGCTCGTACGATCCTGCGCGACCCGCCCGTCCTCGTGCTCGACGAGGCGACGAGCGCCCTTGACACCCGTACGGAATTCGCCGTGCAGGAAGCGATCGACGCGCTTTCCGCAGGGCGCACCACCATCACCATCGCGCACCGTCTCTCCACCGTCCGCGACGCCGACCAGATCGTGGTCCTGGACGGCGGTCGTACCGCGGAGCGCGGCAGCCATGACGAACTCCTCCACCAGGACGGGCGCTACGCCGCCCTGGTCCGTCGGGACACCCAACTGGCGCCCGCGACAGGCTGATCGGCGGGTTCGGGCGTGCCCCGCCGAGGCCGTACACGCGGCGACGCCGCCGCTCCCGTGGGACGGGGAGCGACGGCGCCGGGCGAAGCGGTGGTCAGACGAGCCAACCCACGAAGTGGACGATGCCGGCGAGCAGGTTGGTGATGAGGTTCATTCGGTGTTTCTCCTTGTGCATGGTGCATCTGCGGGACAGCGCAGTCGCGGTCTGCAGCCCGTCGCTTGCGCCCTGTAATCATCATCCGCCACAGGGGAGTTGAGCAACGAATGGCGAAACGATCACGCGTTCCAGCGAACACCCGATCCCGTGTTCGTGTGTTCTGTTCGTGGGCGTGGGGTCGTGTCGTCCAGGTTGGCATTCCGGACAGCGGGATAGCGTGCCCGCATGGTGAACCAGTCCCCTGACACCCCGCCCCGCCGCACTCTCCACCCGACCCGGCGCGGCCGTCTGGTGCTGCTCATCGGCTTCGTCCTCGCCCTCGCCGTGGCGGCCGCCGTCCTCGTACCCCTGCTCCTGCGGGGGCCGAAGGTCGAACGGGTTCACCCCTTGGTGGTCCCCGAGGGCCGGCGGGCGTCCCAGGTGTACGCCGCGGTCGACAAGACCCTGGCCGTCGCACCCGGCACCACCGAGAAGACCGTCGGCACGGCGGATCTGCCGCTCCCGGCCGCCGCGAAGGGGAATCCCGAGGGCTACCTCTTCCCGGCGACGTACCCCATCACGTCCGACACCACCCCGCAGAGCCTGCTCAGGTACATGGCCGATACGGCGGTCGAGCGCTTCGGCGCGGACCACATCACCGCGGGCGCGCAGCGCAATGGCGTCTCGGTGTACCAGACGGTGACGATCGCGAGCATCGTGCAGGCGGAAGCGGACACCGAGCGCGACATGGGCAAGGTCGCCCGCGTCATCTACAACCGGCTCGACCGGGGCGTGCCGCTCCAGATGGACTCCACGCTCAACTACGCGCTGAACCGAAGTACCCTGCACACCACCACTGGCGACACGAAGATCGACAGCCCCTACAACAGCTACGAGCGCAAGGGCCTGCCGCCGACACCCATCGGGAACCCGGGGGAGCAGGCGATGGTGGCGGCGATCACGCCCACGCCCGGACCGTGGCTGTACTTCGTCACGGTCGCGCCGGGGGACACCCGCTTCACCAGCAGCTATGCGGAACAGCAGAGGAACGTGGAGGAGTTCAACCGCAGGCGCCGCAGCGCGTCCGGGGGCTGAGCACCCGCAGGATCACACGGCGGCGGACGCGAGCGCCTCGTCCGCCCCCGTCCCCGTTCCCGTCTCTGCCTCCGCATCGGTCCCGGTCCCGGTCTCGTGCAGCAGGCGGGTGATTGCACGCACTGCGGCCCGCCCGGCCCGGTTGGCCCCGATCGTGCTGGCGGACGGCCCGTACCCGACGAGATGGATGCGTCCGTCCCGTACGGCCCGGGTGCCGTCGACGCGGATGCCACCGCCGGGCTCGCGCAGTTTCAGCGGGGTGAGGTGATCGATGGCGGCCCGGAATCCCGTCGCCCACAGGATGACGTCCGCCTCGACCGTCCGGCCGTCGTCCCAGGCGACCCCGGTCGGCGTGATCCGCTCGAACATCGGCAGCCGGTCGAGCACCCCTTCCTCACGGGCGAGCCGGACCGCGTCGGTGAGCGGCAGCCCCGTCACGCTCACCACACTCTGCGGTGGCAGCCCGCGCCGTACCCGCTCTTCCACCATCGCCACGGCGGCCCGCCCCCGGTCCGCGTCGAACGGCCCCTCCCGGAAGACCGGCGGCCGACGGGTCACCCAGTACGTCTCGGCCGCCACCTCGGCGATCTCCATCAGATGCTGCGTACCGGAGGCACCGCCACCGACCACCACAACGCGCTGCCCGGTGAACTCCGCCGGCCCAGGGTAGTTCGAGGTGTGCAGTTGCCGCCCCCGGAAGCTCTCCTGACCCGGGTAACGCGGCCAGAACGGCCGGTCCCAGGTGCCGGTGGCGTTGATCAGGGCGCGGGTGGCGTACGTACCCTCGGACGTTTCGACGAGCAGCCGTCCGCCATCGCCCTCGCGCACGGCGTTCACCTCGACCGGCCGGTGAACCCGCAGGTCGAAGGTGCGCTCGTACGTGTCGAAGTACGCACCGATCACCTCGGAGGAGGGTCTGCTGTTGTCGGCTCCGGTGAGTTCCATGCCGGGCAGCGCGTGCATGCCGTGCACCTTGCCGTACGTCAGCGAGGGCCAACGAAACTGCCAGGCGCCGCCGGGACGCGGGGCGTGGTCGAGCACGACGAAGTCATGGTCGGGCTCCAGACCGGCGCGCCGCAAATGGTAGGCGCCGGACAGTCCAGCC
>NZ_JBHVFF010000070.1:0-30644 GCF_042801895.1 Streptomyces sp. NPDC057543
GCCGCCCGGCCGGGCCATGCCCGGCCCCGACGCCAGGGCCCGGCGCACCCCCGCACAGGAAGTGGAAGTGCGCGGAGGCGGGAGCCCGGCCCTCGACCGGAAGTCGCGGCCCGTCAGGCGTCCGCGAGGACCACCGAGCGGGTCAGGTGGCGCGGGCTGTCCGGGTCCAGACCGCGGGCGGCGGCGCGGGCGATCGCCAGCCGCTGGACGCGGACCAGCTCGGCCAGCGGGTCCAGGTCGCTCTCCACCCAACGGGCACCGGTCGAGAGCACCTGCTCCGCAAGCCCCTCGGGGGCGGTGCCGAACATCCAGGTCGCGGTGCCGGTGGTGGCGATGCTGATGGGGCCGTGACGGTACTCCATCGCCGGGTACGCCTCCGTCCAGGACAACGACGCCTCCTTCATCTTCAGCGCTGCCTCGTTGGCGAGCCCGGCCGTCCAGCCGCGGCCGAGGAAGGTGAACTGGGTGCAGTCCAGCAAGCCTTCGGGCAGTGGCTCGGCCAGCGCGGTCTCGGCATCGCGGACCACGTCGTCGGTGTGCAGGCCGAGGTGTGCGCGGAGCAGGGTGAGCAGGGTGGTCGCGAACCGGGTCTGCACGACGGACTGCTCGTCGGCGAAGTCGAGTACGACGACCTCGTCGGCGGACGTCATGACCGGGGTCTTGGGGTCCGCGGTGATGGCCACGGTGCGGGTGACACCGCGCAGCCGGTCGAGCAGCGCCAGCACCTCGGTCGTGGTCCCCGAACGGGTGAGGGCGACGACCCGGTCGTAGCCGCGGCCGAAGGGGAACTCCGAAGCGGCGAAGGCATCGGACTCACCCTGTCCGGACTCCTCGCGGAGCGCGGCGTACGCCTGGGCCATGTAGAACGAGGTGCCGCAGCCGACGACCGCGATGCGCTCACCGGCGGCGGGCAGAGCGGAGGCCTGGGTCTGGGCCAGCTCGGCGGCGCGGCGCCAGCACTCCGGCTGACTGGCCGTCTCGATCTCGACAAATGACACTTTTGCACTCCGTACTCGTAGTGGGATGCTCGTTTGTGCACGATATACACGACGCGCGAGCATTATCAAGCATTTTGCATGCAGGATGCTTGACTGGGCGGAGCCTTGTGCCACGCTTGCGCGTGTCCGGTGACCGTACCCAAGGGGATGGGTGCCCGAAGCCCGGGCTCATGAAGGAGAGTTCTCTTGTCCAGGGATGCCCGGTGGAACGCACTGCTGGAGCTTGTCGGTAAGAACGGCCGGGTGGAGGTCGAGGACGCCGCCGCCAAGCTGGACGTCTCGGCCGCGACCATCCGCCGTGACCTGGACCAGCTCGCCGAGCAGCAGCTGCTCACGCGTACCCGCGGTGGCGCGGTCGCGCACGGTGTCAGTTACGAGCTGGCCCTTCGTTACAAGACCGGCCGCCACGCCCCCGAGAAGCAGGCCATCGGCCGCGCCGTCTCCGAGCTGGTGGCGGTGGGTGAAGTGGTGGGGCTGACCGGCGGTACGACGCTGACCGAGGTGGCCCGTTCGCTGGCGGTGCGCTCGGATGTCGTCGGTGACACCGCGGCGGGGATGGGCGGTCAGCCGACCCTGACCGTCGTCACCAATGCCCTCAACATCGCCAACGAGTTGGTGATCCGGCCGCAGATCAAGATCGTGGTCACCGGTGGGGTGGCCAGGCCGCAGTCGTACGAGCTGACGGGGCCGCTTGCCAGTGGGGTGCTGGGCGAAATTACGCTGGACGTCGCCGTGCTGGGCGTCAACGCGATCGACACCGAACGCGGTGCGTACGTCCATCACGAGGGCGAGGCCAGCATCAACCGGCTACTCGCCCAGCAGGCGCAACGGGTGGTCGTGGCGGCCGACTCCTCGAAGATCGGCAAGCGGGCCTTCGCCAGGGTCTGCGATCTCGGGCAGGTCGACTTCCTGGTCACCGACAAGGGCATCACGCCCGAGGCGACCGCCCGCTTCACGGAGGCCGGCGTCACCGTCATCGCCGTCTGAACCGCTCGCAAGGAACGGCGGGTTGCCACCGATCGATGCGACACCCGCCGTTTCCGTGGGTACGTGGGTGACGGGCGTGTGGGCACGTCGGCGAAGCCGGCCGCGAGCTGTTCGCTGTCACCAAAGCGCTAGTGTTGTGCCAATAAATGTTTGTTACCTCGGCAAAATGAACAACTCTTGCCATCCGGGTGCGCCTTCGTGAACTATGTGCCTGCCGCCGCAAAGGAGCGTCCGCACCACCAGTACAGACAGAAGGGACCACCGTGTCAGACCTGCGACTCGGCGTCATCGGGCTCGGCCTGCGCCGTTCCATCGCGATGTCCGCCCACCACCCCGGACAGGGTTCGGCGATCACCGCCGTCTGTGACCTCGACCCCGAGGTGCGGCAGCGTGAGGCCGAGCGTTTCGGCACCGATGTCGCGGTCGAGGACTACAAGCTGCTCCTCGACCGGGACGACCTCGACGCGGTCATCGTCGCCACCCCGGACGACACCCACGAGACGATCGCCATCGACGCGCTCCGGGCCGGCAAGGCCGTCTTCGTCGAGAAGCCGCTCGGTATCACCGTAGAGAGCTGTGACAACGTCCTGCGTGCCGCGTACGAGACCGGGACCCGGCTGTACGTCGGACACAACATGCGGCACATGGGCGTCGTGCGGCTGATGCGCGACATCATCGCCCGCGGCGACATCGGCGAGCCCAAGGCCGTGTGGGTGCGGCACTTCGTGGGCTACGGCGGTGACTACTACTTCAAGGACTGGCACGCCGACCGGACCCGTACCACCGGTCTGCTGCTCCAGAAGGCCGCCCACGACATCGACGTCCTGCACTGGCTGGCCGGCGGCTACACCCGGCGGGTCAACGCGCTCGGTGACCTCCTCGTCTACGGCGACCTCCCGCGCCGCGAGCCGGACACCCCGCGCCCGGCGAACTGGCTGCGCGAGTTCGACTGGCCGCCGACGGCCCGCAAGGACCTGCACCACATCGTGGACGTCGAGGACGTCTCGGTGATGAACATGCAGCTCGACAACGGCGTCGTGGCCGCCTACCAGCAGTGTCACTTCACCCCGGACTACTGGCGGAACTACACCGTCATCGGCACCGAGGGCCGTCTGGAGAACTTCGGTGACGGCCCCGGCGACGAGGTCAAGGTCTGGAACACCGGCCCGAGCGGATACCGCGGCGACGCCGACATCACCTACCGGGTGCCGGATGCCGGAGGTTCGCACGGTGGCGGCGACACCCGGATCATGGAGGAGTTCTGCCGGTTCGTGCGCGACGGGGGTGTCACCGACACCTCGCCGGTCGCCGCGCGGATGAGCGTCGCCGCCGGTGTACTCGCCACCCGTTCGCTCCGTGAGGGTGGCGCACCGTACGACGTACCGGCCCTCGATCCGGAACTCATCGCGTACTTCGAACGCGGTCAGGTCCGCTAGGAAGCCGACGCGACCGGTACGACCGGCACGAAACGTTTCCGCGACGTCTCGTAGACCGCGCGACGACCTCCCGGTGACCGTGCGTCCGGCACCGTCACCGTCACCGGGAGGTCTCGGTGCAGCTGTTTTCAGTCATGCTCGGTGGGTAATCGGCTCATTCCGGTTTGGTGTCCGCTCGATGGTTGTCCGCCGCGAGGGGTGACGGAACCGGGCGAATTGAAGGAATTTGTCCGGAAGGTGCCGTGCGGGGATACGGGGCGCCGGTCTCGTAGGGTCACCGGGTCGGCGCCGTCGAGAAGCATGACCGACGATTTTGCGCCAATGGAGCGTCGCGGTGGCCGAGTTTGAACGCATGGCCGGAACACGGTCGGCATAATCGCGTCCATGTCGATCACGGGTGGGGACGTCGTTGACCTGGGGCGGGGCCTGTACGCATGGCTCCCGCCGAAGCGGGGCTGGGGGCTGGCCAACTGCGGACTCCTCGTCTCGCCCCGCGGCGCGCTCTGGATCGACACCCCGTACGACACCGTGCTGGCCGGCCAGTTCCTGGCCGAGTCCACGAAGCGGCTGCCCAATGGCATCTCCATCGACCGGGTGATCGTCACCCATGCGAACGGGGACCATTTCTGGGGTGCGGGCGTGCTCCCGGACGCGGAGATCATCGCGACCCGCGAGGCCCGGGAACACATCCATTACGAGCCCACGCCGAAACAGCAGCACGCGCTCGTCGCCACCGGCGATCCGGCCACCCCGCTCGGGGCCTACCTCGGACGTCACTTCGGCCCCTTCGACTGGTCCCACACCGAGCCGGTGCAGCCGACCACGTACTTCACCGGGGAGCTCGAACTGACCCTGGGGGAGTACCCGGTCCAGATCTCGGCCCTGCCGTCCGCGCACACCACCGGCGACCTGATCGTCCATCTGCCCGCGCAGCGTGCGGTGTTCAGCGGAGACGTCATCTTCTCCTCCACCCCTGCTCAGCCCGGCGATCACCCGGTGCACTGGGCGGGTCCCCTCAGCAATGTGATCGCGGCCTGCGAACGGGTGCTGGCCACCGGCGCCGAGACCGTCGTCCCCGGACACGGACCGGTCCTCGACCGGGCCGGGGTGCGCGATCACATCGTGTACCTGGAATACGTGCGTGAGCGCGCCCACGCCTTCCACGCCGCCGGGGTTCCGGCCATCGAGGCGGCCCGCCGGGTCATCGGCGAGGGGCGCTATCCGGAACTCGGCCTTCCTGAGCGGCTGGTGGTGACCATCGGCAGCGAGTACCGGCAGCTCGACGGCTCGGAACTGCCCGGAGTGCTCCAGGTGATGACCGACGTCGCCGTGGTCGCCCGGGAACTGGAGCAGTCCCGTGAGCCCGCGGGCCCCGCGGGCCCCGCAGGCCCCACGGAGAAGTAGGCGGAGCAGTCCCGTGAGCCGACGGTCCCTGCGGAGAAGTAGCTGGAGTCCCGTGCGCCCCGGGGTCCTGCGGAGTAGTAACCGGGGCTTTCGCCGCCGCTTCGGCCGGAAGACCGATCCGACAACAGAAACGCGGTGACGGCATGGGATGGATCGTGGCGGTGATCGCCGTCGCCACTGCCGTGGCAGCGGCGGTCCGCGCGCAGAACGCGGCCCGCTCGGAGCACCTGGCCCTGGCCCGCGCCGAGCTGGCCGAACGGCAGTCGAAGGCTGCCCAGGCCCGTACCGCCGCCCTCACCGGCGAGATCCGGCAGCTGGCCCGCAGGCGGATACCCGCCACCGCGCTCGCCCTCTCCCACCCCACCGCCCGGGTCCCCGGACTGCGGGAGGCGACCGAGGTCGACGGCGAGGCCGCCCGGCTGCTCACCGAGGCCGTACAGGCCGCCCGCACGGCGGTCGTCGAGGAGCGCGGGCGTGTCGACGCCGCTGCCCGCGCGGCGATGCGCGGCACCTCCGCCAAGATCCAGTCCCTGCTCAACCAGTCCCAGCAGTTGCTGCACGAGCTCCAGCACGAGTACGACGACCCACGGATCCTGCAACTGGACTTCCGCAACGAACTGGCACTGCGCCGCACCCAGTCCACCGCCGTGCTCTGCGACGCCTGGCCGGGGCTCGCCCGCCAGAACTCGCCGCTCGTCGAGATCGTGCTCGGCGCCCAGTCCCGGGTCGCCGGCTACGAACGGATCAAGGTCGCCAACCATTTGCGCGACGAACGGCTCGCGCTCGTCGCCCGCGCCGCCGAACCCCTCGCCATCGCGCTCGCCGAACTGCTGACCAACGCCACCGCCTACTCGCACCCCGACACCGATGTCCAGGTGACAGTCCAGCAGAGCGGCGGCCGTGGCGCGTTCCTGGTCGTCGACGACGCGGGCATCGGCATGGACGACGACGCGCTCGACCGGGCCCGCGCCCTGCTGGCGGGTCCGTCCGAGGTGCTCCTGACCGAGCTGGGCGACCCGCCGCAGACCGGCTTCGCCGTCGTCGGCCGGCTCGTCGTGCAGTACGGCTTCGACTGCCACATCGAGGCTTCGCCGTTCGGCGGAATGCGTACGATCCTGCGCGTTCCCGCCCACCTCCTGACCGTGCTGGCGGAGGACCGCAGCCTGTCGGCCCTCGCCCCGAAACCGGTGCAGGCACACGCCTCTTCGCCTGCTTCCGCCCCCGCCGCCCCGGAGCAGGCCCCCGCGCCAAAACCAATGGGCGGGTACTCCGCCGAGTTGCCCAGCCGGCGTCGACGCTCGCCCCGGCCGGACGCGGCTCGGTCCGCGTCCGCCGCCCGGGACCGCGAAGCCGCCACCCGGGACCGCGAAAAGGTGTCCCGTACACCCGAACAGGCCGAGGCTTCCTGGGCAGCACTCCAACAGGGCACTCTCAACGGCAGGAGCGTCGCCGGACGGTCAACCGCACCGGCACCGGACGGCCACGAGGACGACCACGAACACCGCAGCGACCGGAACGACCGAGGAGACGACGAGACGTGAGCGCCCCCACCCCCACCACCGGTGACCTCGCATGGGTGCTGACCCCGCTGCTGGAGCTGCCCGGAGTCCAGCACGCCGTGGTCGCCACCGGCGACGGCCTCGTCGAGGGTGCCTCGCCCGGCCTGGACCGGGCATCCGGCGAGCGGGTCGCCGCGATGACCGCCACGCTGCACGCCGCGGCCCGCGCGTTCACCACCGCGTTCACCGACGTCGACACCCCGAGCCTGGCGCAGACGGTCGTCGAGTCGGACCAGGGCTTCGCCATCGTCGTACCCGCCGGGAACAACACCACGCTCGCCCTGTTCGCGGAACCAGGCGCCAAACTCGGCGACATCGCGTACCAGATGCAGGTGCAGGTCACCGCCCTGACCCGGGCGATGAACGCACCCGCCCGCCAACCGGATGCCACCGCCCGGCCATGACCCCCGGCCCCGGACGCCGTCTGATCCCCGCCTATCTGGTCACCGGCGGCCGGACCCGGCCCGCCGGTCCCGCACTCGACCGGCTCGCCGTGCTCGTACGCACCGACACGGACCTGCCCCCGGACACCGGCTCGGAACAGCGCAGGCTGTGCGAGTTGCTGGAACCGGGGGCGCTCACCGTCGTCGAGTGCGCGGCCCACCTGGACCTGCCGGTCATCGCCACGGTCTTCCTGGCCACGGACCTCGCGACCGCCGGACACCTGCACACCCGACCGCCCATCCCCACCGCCGGGGAGATCGACCGGTCGCTCGTCGAGAGGCTGCTCGTTGGACTCCGCTCCCTCCACTGACCGGACCGGCATCGGCTATCTGCCGCCCGCCGCCCGGACCCTGATGAAGCTCGTCGTCACGGGGCCCTTCGGCGTGGGCAAGACCACCCTGATCCGTACGCTGTCGGAGATCGCCACGCTCCACACCGAAGAGGCGATGACCCAGTCCAGCACCCGGTTCGACGACACCGCGGGACTGCCGGACAAGACCACGACCACCGTCGCCATCGACTTCGGCCGGCTCACGGTCCTCGACGACCTGGTGCTCTACATGTTCGGCACCCCGGGCCAGCAGCGGTTCCTGCCGCTCTGGGAGGACATCGCACGCGGTGCGCTGGGCGCGCTCGTCCTGGTCGACACCCGCAGGCTCGCCGACTCCTTCGCGGTCATGGACATGGTCGAGGAGCAGGGCCTGCCGTACGCCGTCGCCGTCAACCGCTTCCCCGACGCCCCCGCCCACACCGACGAGGTCCTGCGCAAACACCTCGACCTCGCCCCCGAGACCCCGCTGGTGCAGTGCGACGCCCGGGAACGCCGCGGCAGCATCGACGCGCTGATCGCGCTGGCCGAGCACGTGCTGACCCGAATGCCCCGGCCCGAGGACCCCTCATGACACCGCCCGTACAACCGCCGCAGCCCCTCGCGCTGTACGGCCCGGACTTCGCCGCCGACCCGCAGAGCCATTATCGGAGCCTGCGCGAACACGGCCCCCTCGCCCCCGTCCGGCTCGCCCCGGGCATCGACGCCCTCCTGGTCACCGACTACCAGGCCGCCGTCGATCTGCTGCGCGACACCCATACCTTCACGAAGGACCCGCGCGCCTGGCAGGCCACCGTGCCCGACGACTCGCCGGTCCTGCCCATGCTCGGCTACCGGCCCACCGCGCTCTTCAGCGACGGCGACGTGCACGCCCGCTACCGCGACGCCATCAACGACAGCCTCGCCCTGATCGAGCCGCACATCCTGCGGGCCGAGGTCGCCCGCGTCGCCCAGCGGCTCATCGGGGAATTCGCCGCCACCGGCAGCGGCGATCTGATCGCGCAGTACGCCCGACGGCTCCCGGTGCACGTCTTCGTCACCTGGTTCGGCGTCCCGCCGGGCGACAGCGAACGCATCGTCAACGGCATCGCCGGCATGTTCAACTCCGCCGAGGACGCCGCCACCGCGTACGCCGACCTCGTCGAGGTCGTCACCGAGCTGGTCGCCGACCGGCGTGCCCGGCCGCGGCGCGACCTCGCCTCGTACCTCCTCGCCCATCCTGCCGATCTCGACAATGACGAGACTGTGCGTCAGATCACTCTGATAATGAGCGCGGGGCACGATCCGACGACCAATTTGATCGGCAACGCGCTGCTGCACATGCTCACCGACGCGCGCTACGCCGGCTCGCTGCACGGCGGCGCGATGACGGCACACGAGGCGATCGACGAGGTCCTTTGGCAGGACCCGCCGCTGGCCAATCTCTCGGCCCACTACCCTCGCCACGACACGGAGTTCCACGGCGTCCGGCTGCGCGCCGGACAGTTGCTCCTGGTTTCCTACGCCGCGGCTAACACCCAGTCCCCGCCCGGCCTTTCGGACTCCGGAATCCGCTCCGGGGGCAGTGCCCATCTGGCCTGGTCGGCCGGTCCGCACCGGTGCCCGGCGAAACAGCCGGCGCTGCTCATCGCGATGACCGCGATCGAGCAGCTGACCAGCCAGCTGTGCGACGCGGAACTGGACATTCCGATCAGCGGACTGAAATGGCGACAGGGTCCCTTCCACCGCGCCCTGGTCCGGCTTCCGGTACGTTTCACCCCCGTCGACATGGCCGCGGAAACGGACCGGCGCGAAGCCGCCGGGAGCGCGTCGGTAGGGCCGTCGGAGGTGTCGATCAGCCCGTGAACCGTGTCGGTGGTACGCCGAACGGGTGAGGGACGAGAGAATTGCCCGATGAACAGCGAGCGCAGCCGGCGCAACGCCGACCGAAGCACAGACGGGGTGGTCCGGTGAGCAGGTACGACAGGTACGACGTCACGGACGAGCAGTGGGAGGGGCTTGCCCAGGTCGTGCCTCTGCGCAGCCGTAACGAATGGCCGTCCCGGGTGGATCACCGGACGGTCCCCGACGAGAGCGCGGAGGCCGAGCAGCGGCGCCTCGTCGTGCTGCGGGTCCAGGTCTTCGCGGACGCGCGGGAGGTGGCGGAGTACCTGGTCGCGCAGATCCCGGTGCTGCTCGACCTGACGGGTGCGGAGACGGATGTGGCCAAGCGCATCCTGGACTTCACCAGCGGGGTCGTCTTCGGGCTCGGCAGCGGAATGCACCGGGTCGACCGGAACGTCTTTCTGCTGTCCCCGCTCGGCATGGAGGTCGAGGGGGTCGCGGCGGCGGGCGTACCCGGTTCGTAGGAGGGCCGCGGCGCGGGTGGCGGCCGGTGGGTGCTGTGCCGGTGGGCAGTGTGTCGGTGGCCCATCCCGTTCGTGGGAACGCCGTTCGGTCGGGGTTGCCACGGCGGGCGTAGCCCGATCGTAGGAAGGCCGTTGAGGCGGAACGATTCTCCGCCTTAACGCCTGCTTACGGTCCGCCCATGACTGCATTCCCCCCGGAAACCACCATCCCTTCGCCACCCGCCGGTACGCCCGTGCCTGATGGTGTCCATGCGGCTACCTGTGCGGGCGCGACGTCCGTGCCCGATGGTGTCCATGCGGCTACCTGTGCGGGCGCGACGTCCGTGACGGACGGCCCCCGTCGCACAGCCGTTCCGTCGGCCCGCCCGGCAGCCGTGCCGCGCTCCGCCGGCCCTGTCGTCACCGAACTGCGGCTGTCCGCCTTCGCCTCACACCGGGGCGCCACCTTCCCCATCGGTCCCGTCACGCTCTTCGCCGGCCCCGGCGGCAGTGGCAAGTCGAGTGCCCTGCGGGCGTACGAGGCGCTGGCGCGGCTGGGCAGCGGCGACCCGCTCGACGAGGTGTTCCCCGACCCGGCCGGCTGCGTGCCCGAAGGGGCCGCGGCCGATGCGCAGGGCCGCCGGGGATTCCGGATCGGCTGCACGACGGACGGCCCGGCGGGCCCGGTGCGGCTCGACGTCGCCGTCCAGGCGGAGCCCACCCTCCGTATTGTCGGCGAACGGCTCACGGGCGGCGGCGAGACTCTGCTCACCACCGCGTTGCGCGACCCGGGGCGCTCTTCGGTCCAGGCGGCCTGGTACACCGCGGGCGCGGTCCCGGTGACGCGTGCGCCGCTGCCGGACGACCGCCTCGGAACGGCGCTGCTGCCGCTGCGGGTGGCGGGCAGGACCGAGGGGCAGTTACGGGTCCTGGCCGCCGCCGAACAGGTGGTGGTGGCTCTGCGGTCGGTCTTCGCCTGCGAGCCGCAGCCCTCGCGGATGCGCGTCCCGGTGCCGACGGGCGACGGCCGGCTGCGCCGGGGCTGCGACAACCTCGCGGCCGTCCTGGAGCGTACGTACGCACAGTGCGGCCAACGGCATGCCCGGCTGGTCGCGGCCGCTCACGCAGGATGTGCGGGGCGGGTGACGGAACTCGGTGTGGAGCAGTCGACGGACGGGTTGCTGCGCGCGGTGGTCGGGCGCGGCGGGGGACGCGTCACGCCGGTCGGCCGGCTCGGTGACGGTGAGTTGAGGTACCTCGCGTTCGCCCTGGTGCTGCTCACCGGGCCCGGGGTACTGGCGATGGACGCGGCGGGCGAGGTGCCGTCGGCCCTGCAGACGCTGACCGTGCTGGCCGACGGACTCGACCGGGACCTGGACGGACGGCAGTTGCGCGAACTGGTGGATCTGGCGGTGTCGATCGGGGCGGCCGGCCACCTCAGGCTGGTGGGCACGGTCACGGAATCGGGTGCGGTGCGGGCCCGGGAGACGCCCGGCGTGATGGTGGTAGACCTGGAATCGTGACAGAACTTGATGTACAGGCCCTGCAGCAGCGGCTTGCCGCATTCGCGGCCGCACGGGACTGGGGGCAGTACCACACCCCGAAGAACCTGGCGGCGGCACTGAGCGTCGAGGCGTCCGAACTGGTCGAGATCTTCCAGTGGTTGACGCCGGAGCAGTCGGCGCGGGTGATGGAGAGGCCAGAGACGGCGCACCGGGTGGCGGACGAGGTCGCGGATGTCCTCGCGTACCTGCTCCAGTTCTGCGAGGTGTTGGGGATCGACGTGCTGTCGGCGCTGGCGGAGAAGATCGACCGGAATGAGATCCGGTTCCCGGTACCGGAGCCCCCGGACACCTCCGAACCCCGGGATCGTCACTCTTCGGAGTGATCAACTTATGCACAGTCGACTTCGTGTCCACAGATTTCCGAATTCCCCTGGCTTTTCGGTACTGACGCCCTCACTGTGGGTAATGGATGAGTTGAGCGGCTTTTCGTATGGACGGGGGTAACGGATGGAAGCGGAGCGGCTTGTAGGAGTCGGCCGACGTGCGCTGGCGCAGAGCCGGGGCACGCCGGACATCATCGCCGAGGCGTGGCAGGCCCAGGCGCTCGCCCAGGCGATCGGCAGCCGGCTGGCGGCGGACGGACCCAAGGAATTACGGGGCGAGGCCCGCGGGCTCAGCGAGATCGGCGGGAGAAGTAGTGGGGCGCTGGACCACCCGGCGGCGCGGGCCGGAGTGGCGCGGGCCGCGCAGCTCTCCGAGCTCGCCGAACCGCGGGCGACGCTGACGGGGCTGGGCATGCTGCTCGGGGAGGTGGGGATGGCCCTGGTCGGGGTGGCCTGCGAGACCGACGAGCAGGGGCTCTACTGGCAGTGCATGGAGGCGATCGACGCGGCCGACGAGTCCTTGGACCGCGTGCACGGAATGCTCCGGCGCCTCGACGAGCAGGAGCGGGAGCGGCAGCAGGATCTGGAGCGCGGCCGGGAGCGGGACGGCCCGTACGGCGCTGTCCGCGGACCGGCGGGCTCGGCTGCGGGCCAGTCGTGACCGCACGGCACTTCGACGGTGACCAGTGGCGGTGGTGGCGCCGAGGAGAGAGAAGCCGAGGAGAGAGGCAAGGAGGGAGGAGGGCAGGGAGCAGGGGAGCGATGACCGGCGTCCGGAGGTGCAGGATGGATGCATGGATCTTCGAATCTTCACCGAACCCCAGCAAGGGGCCGACTACGACACCCTGCTCACGGTCGCCAAGGCGGCCGAGGACCTCGGCTTCGACGCCTTCTACCGCTCCGACCACTACCTCCGCATGGGGCCGGGCGACGGGCTGCCCGGCCCGACCGACGCCTGGATCACCCTGGCCGGGCTGGCGCGCGAGACCAAGCGGATCCGTCTCGGCACGCTCATGACCGCGGGAACCTTCCGGCTTCCCGGCGTGCTCGCCATCCAGGTCGCGCAGGTCGACCAGATGTCCGGCGGACGCGTCGAGCTCGGCCTCGGCGCGGGCTGGTTCGAGGAGGAGCACAAGGCCTACGGCATTCCGTTTCCCAAGGAGAAGTTCGGCCGGCTGGAGGAGCAGCTGGCCATTGTCACCGGGCTGTGGGCGACCGAGACCGGCAAGACGTTCAGCTTCGACGGCAGGTACTACCAGCTGACGGATTCGCCCGCGCTGCCCAAGCCGGCGCAGGCCAGGATCCCGGTCCTGATCGGGGGGCACGGTGCGACGCGTACACCGCGGCTGGCCGCCCAGTACGCCGACGAGTTCAATATCCCCTTCGCGTCGCTGCAGGACAGCGAGAAGCAGTTCGGCCGGGTCCGGGAGGCGGCAAAGGCGGCCGATCGCGAACCGGACGATCTGGTGTACTCCAACGCCCTGGTGGTCTGCGTCGGCAAGAACGACGCAGAGGTGGCGCGCCGTGCCTCCGTCATCGGCCGCGACGTGGCGGAGCTGAAGGCGAACGGGCTCGCGGGCTCGCCCGCCGAGGTGGTCGACACGATCAGCAAATACGCTGCGATCGGGTCGTCCCGGATCTACCTCCAGGTCCTGGATCTCCACGACCTGGAGCACCTGGAGCTGATCTCCTCCCAGGTCCAGACCCAGCTCACCTGAGCCGGGCGGTTCCGGCTCGGATGAGCCGGAGTCCGGTCCCAGCTCACCGAGCCGGGTCGAGGCCCGGCAGATGAGGGAGTCACCTGTGCAACCCGTCCGGTCAGCCGATGGCCCGCCTGCCCGTGCCCTTGGGCAGGCCCTCTCGGAGGGGGCGTTGCTGCTCGACGGCGGTCTCTCCAACCAGTTGGAGGCACAGGGCTGTGACCTGTCGGACGCTCTGTGGTCGGCCCGGCTGCTGGCCGACGGGCCGGGGCAGATCGAGGCGGCGCACAAGGCCTATGTGCGGGCGGGCGCACAGGTGCTCATCACGGCCAGCTACCAGGCGACGTTCGAGGGGTTCGAGCGACGGGGGATCGGCCGGGCCCGGGCGGCGGAGCTCTTCGCCCGCAGTGTGCGGCTGGCGCGGCGGGCCGCGGGTGGAGTGGAGCGGGAGGTCTGGGTCGCCGGCTCGGTCGGCCCGTACGGGGCGATGCTGGCGGACGGCAGCGAGTACCGGGGCCGCTACGGGCTCTCCGTCCGGGAGCTGGAGCGGTTCCACCGTCCCCGGGTCGAGGCGCTGGCCGCCGCCGGGCCCGACGCGCTGGCGCTGGAGACGGTGCCGGACATCGACGAGGCCGAGGCGTTGCTGCGGGCGGTGGAGGAATGCGGGCTCCCCGTCTGGCTCTCGTACAGCGTGGCGGGGGACCGGACGAGGGCGGGGCAGTCGCTGGAGACGGCCTTTGCCCTCGCTTCGGAAAATGACCGTGTCCTGGCCGTCGGGGTGAACTGCTGTGATCCGGCGGACGCGGACCGGGCGGTGCGGATGGCGGCGGACGTGACCCGCAAACCGGTCGTCGTCTATCCGAACAGCGGCGAGCAGTGGGATGCCGGGGGCCGGGGGTGGGTCGGCGACGCCACGTTCGATCCGGGGAGAGTGCGGGCCTGGCAGGAGGCCGGCGCCCGGCTGGTGGGCGGGTGCTGCCGGGTCGGCCCGGACACCATCGCGGAGCTGGCCGGGCTGCTCGGCGGAACGACCGCGGACGAAGGAGACGAACGGCTCTGAAGGGAAGGCGGGACAACGGTGTCCGGGCACAGGGAAATACGCTGGTGGGGCGCGTGCGAACCGGACCATACTCGGATGTGTGTTCCTGACAATCAGCACGACCGGCCATACGGAACGTCCCGCTACCGACCTCGGCTTTCTGCTGCACAAGCACCCCGAGAAGGCGCAGACGTTCTCCACCTCCCATGGCACCGCGCATGTCTTCTATCCCGAGGCATCCGCCGAGCTCTGCACCGCGGCGCTCCTGCTGGAGGTGGATCCCGTGGCGCTGGTGCGCCGTGGCAAGGGCAAGGGCCGGGGCGGTGCACCCGACGCTGCGCTCGCGCAGTATGTCAACGACCGGCCGTACGCGGCGTCCTCGCTGCTTTCCGTCGCGATGAGCACCGTCTTCAAGTCCGCGCTGAACGGAGTGTGCCGCGCGCTGCCCGAACGGGTGCAAGCCCCGCTTCCACTGCGCATCGAGGTACCCGCACTGCCGGCGCGTGGCGGCGCGGAACTGGTGCGCAAGCTTTTCGGACCGCTCGGCTGGACGAGCGTGGACGCGGTGGCCGTACCTCTGGACGAGCAGTTCCCGGAGTGGGGTGACTCGCGGTACGTCCGGCTGGTGCTGGAGGGCGAGTTGCGCCTGGCGGACGCGTTGCGGCAGCTGTACGTCCTGTTGCCGGTGCTCGACGACGCCAAGCACTACTGGGTCGCGCCGGACGAGGTGGACAAGCTGTTGCGGGCCGGTGCGGGCTGGCTGGCCGCCCACCCCGAGCAGAAGCTGATCACCAGCCGCTATCTGTCCCGGCGTTGGGGACTGACCCGGGAGGCGATGCAGCGGCTCGAACTGGTGCGGCTCGCCGAGTCGGACGACCTCGATGTCGAGAGCATCGACAACGCGGTGGACGAGACGACCGACACCGAGGAGAAGCCGGTGCCGCTCGCTGAGCAGCGGCGTACCGCGATCATCGACGCGCTGCGCGCCGCCGGGGCGAGCAGGGTCCTCGACCTCGGCTGCGGGCAGGGCCAGTTGGTACAGGCGCTGCTCAAGGACGTGGGCTTCACGGAGATCGTCGGCGTCGACGTCTCCATGCGCGCCCTCACCATCGCCTCGCGGCGGCTGAAGCTGGACCGGATGGGGGAGCGGCAGGCCGGACGCGTCAGGCTGCAGCAGGGCTCGCTCACGTACACGGACAAGCGGCTCAAGGGGTATGACGCGGCCGTTCTCAGCGAGGTCATCGAGCACCTCGACCTGCCGAGGCTGCCCGCGCTGGAGTACGCCGTGTTCGGTTCGGCCCGTCCGCGGACCGTGCTCGTGACGACGCCGAACGTCGAGTACAACGTCCGCTGGGAGACCCTCCCGGCCGGGCATGTGCGCCACGGCGACCACCGGTTCGAATGGACCAGGACCGAGTTCCGAGCCTGGGCCGGTGAGGTGGCACAGCGGCACGGATACGAGGTCGGCTTCGTCCCCGTGGGGCCCGACGACCCCGAGGTCGGGCCACCCACACAGATGGCCGTGTTCACGATGACCGCAGCCGATGAGACCGCGAAGCAGAACAGGAACGAGACCGTGAAGGAGGCGAAAGCCGCATGACCAGTACCTCGCGCACCCTGCCGGTGACCGACCTCTCCCTCGTGGTCCTGGTCGGAGCCAGCGGTTCCGGCAAGTCCACCTTCGCCCGTAAGCACTTCGAGCCCACAGAGATCATCTCCTCGGACTTCTGCCGCGGCCTGGTCGCCGACGACGAGAACGACCAGAGCGCCAGCCGTGACGCCTTTGACGTCCTGCACTACATCGCGGGCAAGCGGCTCGCAGCCGGGCGGCTGACCGTCGTGGACGCCACCAACGTCCAGCCCGAGAGCCGCAGGCAACTGGTCCAACTGGCCAGGAGCCACGACGTGCTGCCCATCGCGATCGTCCTCGACCTGCCCGAAGAGATCTGCGTCGCGCGCAACGCGGCCCGCCCCGACCGCGCCGACATGCCGCGCCACGTCATCCAGCGCCACCGCCGCGAACTGCGCCGCTCGTTGCGTGGCCTGGAGCGCGAGGGCTTCCGCAAGGTGCACATCCTGCGCACCGAGGAGGAGGTGGAGCACGCCGAGGTGGTGCTGGAGCGCCGCTACAACGACCTGCGCCACCTCACCGGCCCCTTCGACATCATCGGCGACATCCACGGCTGCCGTTCCGAGCTGGAGACTCTGCTCGGCAAGCTCGGCTACGTCGACGGCACGCACCCCGAGGGGCGCACGGCGGTCTTCGTCGGCGACCTCGTGGACCGCGGCCCCGACAGCCCCGGGGTGCTGCGCCGCGTCATGTCCATGGTGTCGGCGGGCAACGCCCTGTGCGTACCCGGCAACCACGAGAACAAGCTCGGCCGCTACCTCAAGGGCCGCAAGGTCCAGCACACCCATGGACTCGCCGAAACCATCGAGCAGTTGGACCGGGAGGACGAGAAGGACCCGGCCTTCCGCGAGCAGGTGCGGGAGTTCATCGACGGGCTCGTCAGCCACTACGTGCTCGACGGCGGCAAGCTCGTCGTCTGCCACGCCGGACTGCCCGAGAAGTACCACGGGCGCACCTCCGGCCGGGTCCGCTCGCACGCGCTGTACGGGGACACCACCGGCGAGACCGACGAGTTCGGCCTGCCCGTGCGCTACCCGTGGGCGGAGGAGTACCGGGGCCGGGCCGTCGTGGTCTACGGTCACACCCCGGTGCCCAACACCTCCTGGATCAACAACACCATCTGCCTGGACACCGGCGCGGTCTTCGGCGGGAAGATGACCGCGCTGCGCTGGCCGGAGCGCGAGCTCGTCGACGTACCGGCCGAGAAGGTCTGGTACGAGCCGGTCAAGCCTCTGACCACCGAGGCACCCGGGGGCCGGGAGGGCCGGCCGCTGGACCTCGCCGATGTGCAGGGGCGCCGGATCGTGGAGACCCGGCACATGGGGCGCATCTCGGTCCGGGAGGAGAACGCCGCGGCGGCGCTCGAAGTCATGAGCCGGTTCGCCGTCGACCCCCGGCTGCTCGGCTACCTCCCACCGACCATGGCGCCCACCGCCACCTCGCACGAGGAGGGGTATCTGGAGCACCCGGCCGAGGCCTTCGCCCAGTACCGGGCCGACGGTGTCGCGCAGGTCGTGTGCGAGGAGAAGCACATGGGCTCGCGTGCGGTGGCACTGGTCTGCCGGGACGCGAACGCCGCCCGTGAGCGCTTCGGCGTGGGGGACACTCCCCGTGCCTCCGACGCCTCCGACGCCTCCGACGGTGAGGGAGGTCCGACCGGGGCGCTGTACACCCGCACCGGGCGGCCGTTCCTCGACGACGTCGCCCTCACGGAGGTGATCCTCGCCAGGCTGCGCACTGCCATCACCGCCGCCGGACTGTGGGAGGAGTGGGACACCGACTGGGTACTGCTCGACGCCGAGCTGATGCCGTGGTCCCTCAAGGCGGCCGGGCTGCTGCGCACGCAGTACGCCGCGGTCGGCGCCGCATCCGGAGCCGTCCTCCCGGAGGCCAACGCGGCCCTCGCGGCAGCCGCGGCCCGTGGGGTGGACGTGGGCACGCTCGCGGACCGCCAGCGGGGACGGGCCGACGACGCGGCCGCGTTCACGGAGGCGTACCGCCGCTACTGCTGGAGTACCCAGGGCCTGGACGGAGTGCGGCTCGCCCCGTTCCAGATCCTCGCCGTGCAGGGCCGTTCGCTGGCCGCCGTACCGCACGACGAGCAGCTGGCCTGGCTCGACCGGCTGGTCGAGCACGACCCGACGGGACTGCTCCGGGTCACCCGTCGGCTCGTCGTCGACACCGGTGACGAGGCATCGGTGCGCTCCGGCGTCGACTGGTGGCTGGAGATGACCGGCCGCGGCGGCGAAGGCATGGTCGTCAAGCCGCTCGCCGCGCTCGTGCGGGACGACAAGGGCAGGCTGGTCCAGCCAGGCATCAAGGTGCGCGGCCGGGAGTACCTCCGGATCATCTACGGCCCCGAGTACACCCGCCCGGAGAACCTGGAGCGGCTGCGCGGCCGGTTCCTCGGCCACAAGCGGTCGTTGGCGCTCCGGGAGTATGCGCTGGGGCTCGAAGCGCTGGACCGGCTGGCCGACGGGGAGCCGCTGTGGCGGGTGCACGAGGCGGTGTTCGCGGTGCTGGCCCTGGAGTCGGAACCGGTCGACCCGAGGCTGTAGGAGGTGGCGGCGGCGGGTCATCCGTGGGCTCAACCATGAGATCACGGAGAATCCAACGGTGGGATCCACGGAGAGAACGGTGGGATCCACGGAGAGACGGACAGTGGGATCCCGGGAAACCCGCTGGCGATTCACCGGGTGAACGGCGCTCCGCACGGCGAGGATGGAGACATGGGATTCCACGTCGACTCCGAGGCCGGGCGGCTGCGCCGCGTCATCCTGCACCGCCCCGATCTGGAACTGAAGAGGCTCACCCCCAGCAACAAGGACGCGCTCCTGTTCGACGACGTGCTCTGGGTGCGCCGCGCCCGCCAGGAGCACGACGGCTTCGCGGACGTGCTGCGCGACCGCGGGGTGGAGGTGCACCTCTTCGGTGATCTGCTCCGTGAGGCGCTGGACATTCCGGTGGCCAGGCGGCTCGTCCTGGACCGGGTCTTCGAGGAGAAGGAGTACGGCCCGCTCGCCACCGAGCATCTGCGGGCCGCCTTCGAGGAGTTGCCCAGCGCCGACCTGGCCCAGGCGCTGGTCGGCGGGATGACCAAGCGGGAGTTCCTGGACCGGCACAACGAGCCGACTTCCGTCCGCTTCCACGTCATGGACCTGGACGACTTCCTGCTCGGCCCGCTGCCCAACCATCTCTTCACCCGGGACACCTCGGCCTGGATATACGACGGCGTGTCCATCAACGCGATGCGCTGGCCGGCCCGGCAGCGCGAGACCGTCCACTTCGAGGCGATCTACCGCCACCACCCGCTCTTCACCGGCCCCGAGGCGGGCGCCTTCCACCACTGGTCGGAGGGGCAGGACGACTACCCGTCCACCATCGAGGGCGGCGACGTACTGGTCATCGGTCACGGCGCCGTACTCATCGGGATGAGTGAGCGCACCACGCCGCAGGCGGTGGAGATGCTGGCCCGCGGGCTGTTCGACGCCGGTTCGGCGCACACGATCGTGGCGCTCGACATGCCCAAGCGCCGGGCGTTCATGCACCTCGACACCGTCATGACGATGATCGACGGCGACACCTTCACCAAGTACGCGGGGCTGGGCATGCTCCGCTCCTACACCATCGAGCCCGGTGACGGGCCGAGGGACCTGAAGGTCACCGACCATCCGCCCGAGCACATGCACGACGCGATCGCGCACGCCCTGGGCCTGGACTCGATCCGGGTTCTCACGGCCACCCAGGATGTGCACGCCGCGCAGCGCGAGCAGTGGGACGACGGCTGCAATGTGCTGGCCGTCGAGCCGGGCGTCGTCGTCGCGTACGAGCGCAATGCCACCACCAACACCTACCTGCGCAAGGAGGGCATCGAGGTCATAGAGATCCGCGGCAGCGAACTGGGCCGGGGCCGGGGCGGCCCCCGCTGCATGAGCTGCCCGGTGGTGCGCGACCCGGTGTAGTGGTGCGTGACCCGGATGGCACCGTATAGCAATGCATGGTTTCGTATAGACTTCCAGGGTCAGTGCAAGTGCGATCCTCGCCCTACCCAGGAGCAGTCCCATGGCCATAGACCTCGCAGGCCGCCACTTCCTCAAGGAGCTGGACTTCACGGCCGAGGAGTTCCGCGGCCTGATCGACCTCGCGGCGGAGCTCAAGGCCGCCAAGAAGTCCGGAACCGAAGTGCAGCGGCTGCGCGGCAAGAACATCGCGCTCATCTTCGAGAAGACCTCGACCCGCACCCGCTGCGCCTTCGAGGTGGCCGCCGCCGACCAGGGTGCGTCCACGACGTATCTCGACCCCTCCGGCTCGCAGATCGGGCACAAGGAGTCGGTGAAGGACACGGCCCGCGTTCTCGGCCGGATGTTCGACGGCATCGAGTACCGGGGTGACAGCCAGGCGGCCGTGGAGGAGCTGGCCGCCCACGGCGGCGTTCCGGTCTTCAACGGACTCACCGACGACTGGCACCCGACCCAGATGCTCGCCGACGTCCTCACCATGACCGAGCACAGCGCGAAGCCGCTGGAGCGCATCGCCTTCGCCTACCTCGGCGACGCCCGCTTCAACATGGGCAACTCCTACCTCGTCACCGGCGCGCTGCTGGGCATGGACGTGCGGATCGTCGCGCCGAAGTCGTACTGGCCGGCTGCGGAGATCGTCGCCGAGGCCCGCGCACTGGCCGAGGCGAGCGGCGCGACGGTCACTCTCACCGAGGACGTCACCGAGGGAGTCAGGGGTGCGGACTTCGTCGCCACCGATGTCTGGGTCTCCATGGGTGAGCCCAAGGAGGTCTGGGCCGAGCGCATCGAGGCCCTCGCGCCGTACGCCGTGACCATGGACGTCCTGCGCGCCACCGGCAACGCCGACGTGAAGTTCCTGCACTGCCTCCCGGCCTACCACGACCTCGGAACCAAGGTCGGGCGGGAGATCGAGGCCGCCCACGGGCTGACGGAGCTGGAAGTCACCGACGAGGTCTTCGAGTCCGCGCACTCGGTCGTCTTCGACGAGGCCGAGAACCGGATGCACACGATCAAGGCCGTTCTGGTGGCGACGCTGTCAGCCGCGCACTGAACACTGCATGAACATGCACCCAATTGGGTGAACATGCGCGAAGGCGACTACTATGTTGCCTCCTGGTGGGGTTCGAGCTCGCACGCTCGAACCCCATTTTCGTGCCCCCCACGCTCCCGAGCCCCGAGTTCTGAGGCCGGAGCCGGAGCCCCCCACAGGCCCGCGGGGCGCACGTTCCCCACATGCTCCACCAGAGAAGAGAACATCCCCGTGAGTCCGCTGCGCCCACCGAGCCCCACGCGCCCGTCCGGGCCACGCATCAAGAACCCGCACCAGCTGATCGCCGAGTCCGGCGCCGACCTGGAGGGGCACGGCCTCAAGCGCTCCATGGGCCTCTTCCAGCTGGTGTGCTTCGGTGTCGGCGCCGTCGTCGGCACCGGCATCTTCGTCGGCCTCTCCGACAGCGTCGCCGAGGCCGGCCCCGCCGTCGTGCTGTCCTTCGTGCTCGCGGCGATCACCTGCATCTTCACCGCGTTCTCCTTCGCCGAGCTGGGCAGCGCGATCCCGGTCTCCGGCAGCTCGTACTCCTTCGCCTACGCGACGCTCGGCGAGCGCATCGCGTTCCTCGTCGGCTGGTGTCTGCTGCTCGAGTACGGCGTCTCGGTCTCCGCGGTCGCCGTCGGCTGGAGTCAGTACGTCAACGAGCTGCTGAGCAGCCTGTTCGGTCTGCAGCTGCCCGCCGCTCTCTCGGCGGGGCCCGGCGACGGCGGAGTGATCAATCTGCCCGCCGTCCTGGTGATCATGATGGCCGCCACCCTGCTGGCGCGCGGCGTCCGGGAGAGCGCGGGAGCCACCACCGCGATGGCAGTCCTCAAGATCACCATCCTGATCATGTTCTGCGTCATCGCCTTCACGGCATTCGAGCACGGGAATCTCACCCCGTTCGTCGCTCACGGAGCGGGCGGGGTCACCGCCGGTGCGTCACTGGCGTTCTTCTCGTACATCGGCTTCGACGCCATCACCACCGCGGGCGAAGAGGTCAGGAACCCGCGACGGAACATCCCGATCGCGATCATGATCTGCATCGGCCTGGTCACGCTGCTCTACTGCGCCGTCGCGCTCGCCGCCATCGGAGCCCTCGGCCCGGAGGCCGTCGCCCACCGTCCGGCCGCGCTCTCGATCGTCGTCGACCAGGTCACCGACTCGAACATCGGTGGCGGGATCATCGCCTTCGGCGCGGTCGTCGCGATCGCGTCCGTCGTGCTCGCGGTGATGTACGGGCAGACCCGCATCCTGATGTCGATGTCCCGCGACGGCCTGATCCCCCGGGTCTTCGAGCGGGTCTCGCCGCGGACGGCGACGCCGGTCGCCAACACCTGGATCGTGGCGGCCGTCTTCGCGGTCCCGGCGGCCTTCTCCTCGCTCGACGTGGTGGTGAACCTGACGACCATCGGCGCACTGGCCACCATGGTCGCGGTGAACATCGCGGTGATCGTGCTGCGCCGCCGCAACCCTGAGGTGAGGGGCTCGTTCCGGGTGCCGCTCTACCCGCTGAGCCCGGTCCTGGGCATCGGGTTCTGCCTCTACCTGATCTACGGGACCGGCTGGGCGACCTGGGTGCAGTTCGCCGTCTTCCTCCTCATCGGCGCGGCGATCTACGCCTTCTACGGCCGCAGCGGCTCCCGGCTGGCCGCTGCCGACGCGGGGTGATCAGGAGGACGGGGGCGGCGCTGGGTCAGCGGGTAAGTTCTGAGGCGCACGGGACGGCAGGGTGAACCAGACCGCCTTGCCGTGCTCCGTCGTGCGGTGACCGCAGGACGAGCTGAGGGTACGGATCAGCAGCAGCCCCCGGCCGTGCTCCTGCCACGGGTCCGGCTCGCTGCCGGGCCGCGGATGGGAGAGATCACCCGGCGGGACGGGGTCGCGGTCGTGCACCTCCACTTGGCAGCCGGTCGGCAGCAGCTCCACCACCAGCTCGATCGGCTCCGCCCCGCGGGTGTGCTCCACCGCGTTGGTGACCAGCTCGGCAGTGAGGAGCTCGGCGGTGTCCGAATCTGCCGGAGCGCCGATGTCCGCCAGCGCCGTACGGATCAGGGCGCGGGCGACCGGTACGGCCACAGTCGAGTGGGGCAGGGCAATCCGCCAGGAGGCAGGGAGGGGGGCATCGGGGGGCACGGCAGAGTTTCCGTTCCGTAGTCGGTGGACTTTCCGGGCGTCGGTCGGGGACTTTCTGGACGTCAGCACTTCTTCGGTTCAACCTTTACGAAGCGCAACGAGTCCGGACAAGGGTCCGCCGACCGGCATGAAGGGGACGTTCGGCACTGCTTTCTCACACTCCGCGTATCGCGTGCCCGTGACGGGAGTCACGTACGAGTGATAAGTTCGGTTGCAGGTAGTTGCAGGCAGCGGCCCGACGGCTGAAGGGGAGCCCCCTCCATGAGTCCGTTTCTCAGCTCCGCCCCCCGTACGGATGACTGGCGTCATCTACGGCTGACGACGGACGACGGAGTCGCCACCGTCACCCTCGCCCGCCCCGAGAAACTCAACGCGCTCACCTTCGGTGCCTACGCCGACCTGCGCGACCTGCTTGCCGAACTGTCCCGCGAACGCACCGTGCGCGCGTTGGTGCTCGCGGGGGAGGGCCGCGGTTTCTGCTCGGGCGGAGATGTCGACGACATCATCGGCGCGACACTCGCCATGAACACCGCCCAGCTCCTCGATTTCAACCGCATGACCGGGCAGGTGGTGCGGGCCCTTCGTGAAACCCCCTTCCCCGTCATCGCCGCCGTACACGGCGTGGCCGCAGGTGCCGGCGCGGTTCTCGCGCTCGCCGCCGATTTCCGGATCGCGGACCCGTCCGCCCGCTTCGCCTTCCTCTTCACCAAGGTCGGTCTCTCCGGCGGCGACATGGGCGCCGCCTACCTGCTTCCGCGCGTCGTCGGCCTCGGTCACGCCACCCGGCTGCTGATGCTCGGCGAACCCGTTCGCGCGCCCGAAGCGGAACGCATCGGACTGATCAGCGAGCTGACCGAGGAAGGCCAGGCGGATGTGCGCGCCGCGGCGCTCGCCCGCCGCCTTGCCGACGGACCGGCCCTCGCCCTCGCCCAGACCAAGGCACTGCTCACCGCCGAACTCGACATGCCGCTCGCCGCCGCGGTCGAGATGGACGCCGCGACCCAGGCCCTGCTGATGCACGGCGACGACTACGCCGAATTCCACGCCGCCTTCACCGAGAAGCGGCCACCGAAATGGCAAGGCCGGTAGCGCGATGCCGCCCGACACCAGCGCCACCGGCTCGGGACCGTCCGCCGCGACGGTGCCCGGCGCGATTCCATCCGCCATGATGGTTACGGCGCCCGGCGCGATCCCGTCCGCCGCGACGGTGCCCGGCGCGCGTCCCTCCACCACGAAGCCGACCGGTGTGGAACGGATCGCGGTCATCGGCGGCGGACCCGGTGGGCTCTACGCCGCGGCCCTGCTCAAGCGGCTCGATCCGGAACGTGACATCACCGTCTGGGAGCGCAACGCACCCGATGACACCTTCGGCTTCGGCGTCGTCCTCTCCGACGAGACCCTCGGCGGCATCGAGCACGCCGACCCCGTCGTGTACCGGGCGCTCCAGGACGAATTCGTGCGGTGGGACGACATCGACATCGTCCACCGCGGCGTGACCCAGACCTCCGGCGGCCACGGCTTCGCGGCGCTGGGCCGGCGCAGGCTCCTGGAGATCCTGCACGACCGCTGCGAGTCCCTCGGCGTACGTCTCCGCTTCCGCACCGTGGCCCCGCCGGCCGCCGAGCTGGCCGCCGCCCACGACCTCGTGATCGCCGCCGACGGAGTGCACAGCCTCACCCGCGCCGCGCACGCCGACACCTTCGGCCCTCGCCTCACCGACCACCGCTGCCGCTACATCTGGCTCGCCGCCGACTTCGCCCTCGACGCCTTCCGCTTCGAGATCGCCGAGACCGCGTACGGCGTGATGCAACTGCACGGCTACCCCTTCTCGGCCGACGCCTCCACCGTCATCGTCGAGATGCGCGAGGAGGTCTGGCGGGCCGCCGGATTCGACACCTGCGACGTGGAGCACTCGACCGTACGCTGCGCCAAGATCTTCACCGAGGCGCTGTGCGGCCGGCCACTGCGCTCCAACAACTCCTCCTGGCTCACTTTCCGCACCGTCGTCAACGCCCGCTGGTCGCACGGCAACACGGTCCTCATCGGCGACGCCGCCCACACCGCGCACTTCTCCATCGGCTCCGGCACCAAACTCGCCGTCGAGGACGCCCTCGCGCTCGCCGCCTGCATCGAGGAACAGCCCGACCTGCCCGCCGCGCTGTCCGCGTACGAGGCCGAGCGCCGGCCGGTCGTCGAATCGACCCAACGGGCCGCCGCGGCCAGCCTGCGCTGGTTCGAGGAGCTCGGCACCTACGTCGACCAGCCGCCCCGCCAGTTCGCCTTCAACCTCCTCACCCGTAGCCGCCGCGTCACCCACGACAACCTCCGGCTGCGTGACGCCTCCTTCACCGCCGCCGTCGAGGAGGAGTTCGGCTGCGCCCAGGGCACCCCGCCGATGTTCACCCCGCTGCGGCTGCGCGGCCTCGAACTCCGCAACCGCGTCGTCGTCTCATCCATGGACATGTACTCGGCCGTCGACGGCGTCCCCGGCGACTTCCACCTCGTCCACCTGGGCGCACGCGCACTCGGCGGCGCCGGGCTCGTCATGACGGAGATGGTGTGCGTCAGCGCCGAGGGCCGCATCACCCCCGGCTGCACCGGGCTCTACACTCCCGAGCAGGCCGCGGCCTGGACCCGGATCGCCGACTTCGTCCACGCGAGCGCGCCCGGCACGGCCATCGGCGTCCAACTCGGCCACTCCGGACGCAAGGGTTCCACCAAACTCATGTGGGAGGGCATCGACCAGCCCCTCGACCACGGCAACTGGCCGCTCACCGCCGCCTCCCCGATCCCGTACGCGGCCGGCGTCAACCAGGTCCCGCACGCCCTGGACCCGGCCGGACTCGACGCCGTACGCGAACAGTTCGCGGCGGCGGCCCGCCGTGCCGATCGCTGCGGCTTCGACCTGCTGGAACTCCACTGCGCCCACGGCTACCTGCTCTCCGGCTTCCTCTCGCCACTCACCAACCGCCGCACCGACCGGTACGGCGGATCGCTGGACAACCGGCTCCGCTTCCCCCTGGAAGTCTTCGACGCGGTCCGCGCCGACTGGCCCGACGACCGGCCCATGACCGTCCGCATCTCCGCCACGGACTGGGCCGAAGGCGGCACGACCGCCGAGGACGCCGTCGAGATCGCCCGTGCCTTCGTCGCCCACGGAGCCGATGCCATCGACGTCTCCACCGGCCAGGTCGTCCCCGACGAGCGCCCCGAGTACGGCCGCTCCTACCAGACTCCGTACGCGGACCGGATCCGCAACACGCTGTGCGTTCCGGTCATCGCAGTCGGCGCGATCTCCTCCTGGGACGACGTCAATTCACTGCTGCTCGCGGGCCGGGCCGACCTCTGCGCCCTGGCCCGCCCTCATCTCTACGACCCGCACTGGACGCTGCACGCGGCGGCCGACCAGGGCTACAGCGGCCCGGGCGCACCCTGGCCGCTCCCGTACCGCGCGGGCAGCCGCACCCCGCCGACGGGCCGCACGGACGCGCCGAAGCCCCGGCTCACCCTGGGGTGACGGGCTCCTCCACCGCGCTGATCAGCAGCCGGTCCGAGAGCGTCCGGAAGCCGATGCGCTGGTACACGCCGTTGCTGGTCGGGTTCGCGAGGTCGGTGAAGAGCAGTACCTCCTGCGCGCCCGCCTCCCGTGCCGCCCGGGCGACCTGCGCCGTCACCGCGGCCGCGTAGCCCCGGCCGCGATGCTCGGCAGGCGTGTAGACCGGCCCGATCCGCACCGTGCCCGCGATCCGCGGGGAGGCACCCGCCATCGACACCGGGACGCCGCCGTCCTCCCAGAGCGTCAGCCCGCCTGACGCCGTCCGCTCGTCCACCATCCGCTCGGCGTTTTGGCCGGACTGACCGACCTGGTCGGCGAACGCGAGATACCAGCGCACCAGCAGTTCCCGGTCGGCGGCGGTGGCGTCCCTGGGCCTCCCCGAAGGCGTGGGGGAGGGCGGGACCAGCGTCTCCAGCCGGTACAGCCGCTGCTCCTGGTCGACCCGGTGGCCCGGCCAGGTGGCGGCCAGCGCCTCGGCGGTGGCCCGGTCCGCGTTGATCTCGGTCAGCGGGAGCGCGGCGGCCAGCGGGGCGAGCGCTTCCGGGGCGACGGTCCCCAGCAGCGGCCGGAACGGCGGGGTCTGAACCAGTGTCCCCGCGACCTCTCCGTCCGCCCCGCGCCACCAGCCCAGCAGCGGGGCGGAGCCGCCGTAGGCGTGCGGGCCGCCCCGACGCAGGGCCGCGGTGACGGTCAGCACCAGGGTGTTCTCGGCGGGCCGGGCGGCCAGCGAGGCGCCGGCCGCTTCCAGAAATACGTCGACGTCATCAGTGAAGGTCCAGGCCATGCCTCATCCTGCCGGGTGCGGATGGCGCGAAGCACCCGCATTTCCGGGTCACTCGTCCCGCAGCATTTCCGGGTCACTCGTCCCGCAGCCGGAAAACTCGTCCCGCAGCCGGAAGCGCTGCAGTTTCCCGGTGGCGGTCCGGGGCAGTGCGGGCAGGAACTCGACGACGCGCGGGCACTTGTGCGGGGCCAGTTCGCCCTTCATGTACGTACGCAGCTCGTCGGCCGACAGTTCCGCGCCCTCACGCAGCACCACGTACGCCACCACGATCCGGCCGCGCAGCTCGTCGGCCCGCCCCACCACCGCGGCCTCGGCCACCGCGGGGTGACGCAAAAGGGCGTCCTCGACCTCGGGGCCCGCGATGTTGTAGCCGGAGGAGATGATCATGTCGTCGGCGCGGGCGACGTAACGGAAGTAGCCGTCCGGATCGCGCACATACGTGTCACCGGTGATGTTCCAGCCGTGCGCCACGTAGTCCCGCTGGCGTTCGTCGGCGAGGTAGCGGCAGCCGATCGGACCGCGTACGGCGAGGAGTCCGGGCTCCCCGTCCGGCACCTGTCGGCCCTCGCCGTCCACCACCCGGGCCTGCCAGCCGGGCACGGGAACTCCGGTGGTGCCGGGGCGGATCGCGTCGTCGGCGGCGGAGATGAAGATGTGCAGCAGTTCGGTGGCGCCGATGCCGTTGATGATGCGCAGACCCGTCCGCTCGTACCAGGACCGCCAGGTGGCGACCGGGAGGTTCTCGCCGGCCGAGACACAGCGCCGCAGCGCGGTCAGATCGTGCTCGTCGACGTGGTCGAGCATCACGCGGTACGCGGTCGGCGCCGTGAACAGCACCGACACCCGGTGGGCGGCGAGCGCGGGCAACAGCTGCACCGGGCCGGACTGTTCGAGCAGCAGGGAACTGGCACCGGCCCGCAGCGGGAAGACCACCAGACCGCCGAGCCCGAAGGTGAAGCCGAGCGGCGGACTGCCCGCGAACACGTCGTCGGGCGTCGGGCGCAGGACATGGCGCGAGAACGTGTCGGCGATGGCCAGCACGTCCCGGTGGAAGTGCATACAGCCCTTCGGCCGCCCGGTGGTGCCCGAGGTGAACGCGATCAGCGCGACATCGTCCGCCGCCGTGTCCACCGGACGGTACGGCCCCCGCTCGGCCTCGGCCAGCCGCAGCAGATCGTCCGGGGCGTCACCCCCGTAGGTCGTGATCCGCAGCCCCGGCACCTGAGCCTTCACCAGATCGTCGATCGCCCGGATGTCGCACAGCGCGTGGCTCACCCGGGCGATCGAGCAGATGGTGGCGAGCTCCACGGACCGCTGCTGGGCCAGCACCGTGACGGCGATCGCGCCCGCCTTCAGCACCGCGAGCCAGCAGGCGGCCAGGTGGGGCGTGGTGGGGCCGCGCAACAGCACGCGGTTGCCGGGGACGACCCCCAGATCCGACGTGAGGACGTGGGCGATCCGGTCCACCCGGTCCCGCAGCTCCCCGTAGCTCCACACTCCGCCGTGGGGGGTACGGAAGGCGGGGCGGTCGGGGCCGAAGCGGTCGGCCGTACGGTCCAGCAGCTCCGCCGCGCAGTTGAGGCGGGCCGGGTAGTTCAGTTCGGGCAGGTCGAAGAGCAGTTCCGGCCACTGGTCCGGAGGTGGCAGGTGCTCCCTGGAGAAGCTGTCGAGGTGCGCTGAGGTCTTCGGGTCCATGACGGATCGCCCCCTTGTCGCCTCTGGAGCGTATCGTTTGGGTGACGGTAGTCAACGGTCCGCGATAAGACGAGAAAGACGAGATGCGCCCGCCGGGCGCCTCGGACACCGACAAGAGAGGCGCCGGTATGACGGCATTCTCGCTCGATCCGGCACAAACCGCCTGGTGCGAGGAGCTGAGAGTCCTTGCCGAGCAGCAATTGCGCCCCCTCGCCGAAAAGGGCGACCCGGGCCACGTCAACCGCCCCCTGATCACCGCACTCGGCGAGTCGGGCCTCCTCGACCGGCTGCTGAACTCGGGCGCCCTCGACCTCTGCCTGCTCCGCGAGTCCCTGGCCCGCGGCTGCACGGAGGCCGAGACCGCACTGGCCCTTCAGGGCCTGGGCACCCACCCCGTGGTCCGGGCGGGAACCCCGGCCCTCCGCGAGCGCTGGCTCCCCGAAGTGCGCGCGGGCCGCGCCGTCGCCGCCTTCGCGCTCAGCGAACCGGGCGCGGGCTCCGATGCGGCGGCCCTCGCCCTCAACGCCGAACACGCCCCCGACGGCTGGCGCCTGACCGGCGAGAAGTGCTGGATCTCCAACGCACCCGAGGCCGACTTCTACACCGTCTTCGCCCGTACGACCCAGGGCGCCGGATCCCGTGGCGTCACCGCGTTCCTGGTCCCCGCCGACCGCCCCGGACTGACCGGCGCCGCCCTCGACATGCTCTCGCCGCACCCCATCGGGTCCCTGGTCTTCGACGGCGTCCCGGTCACCGCCGACGATGTGCTCGGCGAACCGGACCGCGGTTTCCGGGTCGCCATGGACACCCTCAACCTGTTCCGCCCCAGCGTCGGCGCGTTCGCCGTCGGCATGGCCCGTGCCGCCCTCGACGCCACGGTGACGCACACCGCCGCACGCACCGCCTTCGGTGGCCCGCTGAAGGACCTTCAGGCCGTCTCCCACCAGGTCGCCGAGATGGCCACCCGTACCGAAGCCGCCCGGCTGCTGGTGTACGCGGCCGCCGCCGCGTACGACGCGGGTGAATCCGGCGTACCGCGCCGCGCGGCCATGGCGAAGCTGTACGCCACCGAGACCGCGCAGTACGTCGTCGACACCGCCGTCCAACTGCACGGTGCCCGCGCCCTGCGCCGCGGCCACCTCCTTGAACACCTGTACAGGGAGGTTCGTGCCCCACGGATCTACGAGGGCGCCAGCGAGGTCCAGCGCACGATCATCGCCAAGGAGCTGTACGCGAACCGGGAGGCCTCCGCATGAGTCCGCTCCACCGGATCAACCCCGCCGAGCTGTCGCCGCCCGCGGGCTTCTCGCACGCCGTCACGGCTACCGGCGGCCAACTGGTCTTCCTCGCCGGGCAGACCGCACTCGACCAGGACGGCAAGGTCGTCGGCACGGGCCTGCCCGAGCAGTTCGCGACGGCGCTCACCAATCTGCTCACCGCGCTGCGCGTGGCGGGTGGCGCCCCGGCGGACCTGGCCCGCGTCACCGTGTACGCCACCGATGTGGCCGAATACCGCACCCATGCCAGGGAACTTGGCCGGATCTGGCGGCAGTTGGCGGGGCGCGACTATCCGGCCATGGCGGTCATCGGTGTGGCGAGACTCTGGGACGAGCAGGCACTGGTCGAGATCGACGGGGTGGCGGTGCTGCCGTGAACGCGCCGGGCGGGCCGGGCACAGTGTGCC